>CAZQTE010000184.1:0-10788 GCA_964595615.1 uncultured Saprospiraceae bacterium | reverse complement strand
CCTTCAATTCCGTCTCCTTCTTCTTCGTAATAAAGGCCACCAAATTAGCATCCTCTTTCCCTTTAACCGTAAAGAATTTTTTGCGACCACCATAAGTAGAGTCTGCTAAAATCTTATTCATATTGCGAATCAGATGTTTGGTATCTAATGCGCCTGATAGCGACGGCGTGACTATATATTTATCTTTACCGTTGATATTCAAAGTCAATTTATACTTATCGTCCGCCAATCCTTCAGATTTGAAACCTTTGAGCGCGAGAATATCACCAGTGCTTTTGCAAGCATTGCCTACTATTTTTTCGTAAGCATCACCTGTTGATATACCTTCTGACGCACCTTTGAAGAATTCATCAGGAGAAAGAATATTTTCGTAAGCGATTTTAGAATTAGTCTTCTTTTTCTTCTTTGCAGGAGCTCTTTTCTTCTTCACTTCAAAAGCTTTCGGGAATTTTTGTTCCACCAACTCTTTCACCTCTTCGAGTGTCATCTCCAAAGCCTCTTCAGACGTTACGCGTTTACCATCTTCTTTCTTAGGAATAGAGATACGTTTCTTATTCCACTTAATCTCTGGACCCCAACGTGCATTTTCAACGCTCAATTTCAAGTCCTCCCAACGGTGAATATAGCGATTGGCTTCCTTCTCGATTTTAGCTGCAATCAACTCATCCATTTCCGCTGTTGACAAATTATCTGGGTCATAGCGGCGTGGGATATTGATAAACAAACCATTCCATTTCAAGAAAGGACCAAAGCGTCCTTTGCCTTGCTGGACATCTTTTCCGTCATAGACGTGTACTGGCGCATCTTCCGCTTTTTTAATCTCAATCAGCTCGACAGCACGCTCAAAATTCACTTCCAATGGCTCTTCGCCCTTTGGTAAAGAGATAAATGCGTCGCCATGCTTCACATACGGGCCAAAACGACCGACTGCAACACTCACTTCCAAATCTTCATAAGAACCCAAAACCTTCGGCAATTGGAACAATGGAATGGCTTCCTCTAAAGTCACCGTTTCCAAGTTCATGCCTGGGCGTAGGTTGGCGTATTTTGGTTTTTCGTCCTCTGCTAATTCATCTGGCGCACCAATCTGTGCCACCACACCATAGCGCGTCAGACGTACCAAAAGTGTCCGTCCTGTCTCAGGGTCTTTTCCTAAGATACGCTCGCCTGAGGCGCGTTCTGCATTTTCTAATTTATCTTGTACATTGAGATGGAATGGCTTGTAAAAATCGCCCAACATTTTCTTCCAATCCTGCTTTCCGTCTGCGACTTCGTCTAATTCATTTTCCACTTTCGCGGTAAACGAATAATCCATAATTCCCTCAAAATGAGTGTCTAAGAATTGCGTGACGACCATGCCCGTATCGGTAGAGTAGAGGCGGTTGCTGGTCGCGCCCGTCATTTCTACTGAGGTAGATTTTACCAAATTGTCATCGCCCGTCAAGACCATAACTTGGTATTTTCTCTCCACACCTTCGCGGCTTTCTTTGGTGACGTAGCCACGAGAAGGTTCCATGATTTTACTAATTGTTGGCGCATAAGTCGAAGGACGACCAATACCTAATTCCTCCAATTTCTTAACCAAACTCGCCTCTGTGAAACGGGAAGGCGGACGCGTAAAACGCTCTGTCGCCGTCGTCGCTTCCAATGCCAAAGTCTGTCCCTCCGTCAATGGAGGTAAAATTCCTTTTGCATCTTCATCCTCGTCATCATCGTCTTTTCCTTCGAGGTAAACTTTTAAGAAACCGTCAAACTTTAAGACCTCACCCGTCGCTTTAAATTTTTCGTCTTTTACAGTCGAAATATCAATAAGAACGGTTGTTTTTTCTAATTCTGCCTGTGCCATTTGTGAAGCAACTGCGCGCTTCCAAATCAGGTCATATAATTTCTGTTGGTCAACATCAGTTGTCACCACAGTTTTATCAAAATAGGTCGGACGAATGGCTTCGTGTGCCTCTTGAGAATTTGATTTTTTATTTTTGTATTGACGTGTTTCGACGTACTCTTTACCGTAGCGATTTTCGATTTCTGTCGCGATACCTGTCAATGCTGTTTCGGATAAATTAACCGAATCCGTACGCATATAAGTAATGAAACCTTGCTCGTACAAACGTTGTGCATTACTCATTGTCCGCTTTACACCGAAGCCTAATTTACGACTCGCTTCTTGTTGCAAAGTAGAGGTTGTAAATGGTGCTGTTGGCTTACGTTTGAGTGGGCGTTTTTTGATGCTGCCAATTGTATAAGTCGCTCCTTTACAGTCGTTTAGGAATTTTTCTGCCTCGGCAGATGTATCGTAACGTGTCGGCAATTCTGCTTTCAATTCAGCGACACGACCGTTTTTATCTTTTACCGCAAAAATGGCATTTACTCTGAAAAATGGGCTGGGAGTAAAGTCTCTAATCGCGCGTTCTCGCTCTACTACTAACTTAACCGTCACCGATTGTACACGACCTGCAGACAATTTCCCACGCACTTTTTTCCACAATAATGCAGACAACTCAAAACCTACCAAACGGTCTAAAATACGACGCGCTTGTTGTGCATCCACGACATCCATATCCACCGTACGAGGAATAGTCACCGCCTTTTGAATAGCAGGTGCTGTAATCTCACGGAAAACGATACGTTTAGTAGTTTCAGGTGGCAAATCCAAGACTTCGCAAAGGTGCCAAGCGATAGCTTCTCCTTCACGGTCTTCATCCGTTGCGAGCCAGACCGTTTCTACCTTTTTTGCTAAATTTTGTAAGTCTGTAACAACTTTAGTCTTGTCAGGCGAGACCTCATAGGTCGGCGTAAAACCATTTTCGATGTCCACGCCTTTTTTCGCTAAATCGCGCACGTGTCCAAAGGAAGATTTTACAGTGAAATCCTTCCCTAATATTTTTTCGATGGTTTTCGCTTTTGCAGGCGACTCGACTATTAGTAAGTTCTTTGCCATTTATTATCGGGTTGTAAAGTTATGCGGCGCATTAAGCTTATGTGAAAATATTTCTCAAAAAAAATCTAAAAATACTTTCCTTTTCTTTCAAAACGGGTGCAATTAGAAATTGTTCTTTCTTAAGGTTCGCCATTTGAGACAGCTAATTGTTAGGAAAGTCACGAGCTTATTTCGTATTTAAAATGCTGAAAATGAAAGTTTTACAAATACGTTTTCTATGCTTTATATACTACTCCTGTTTTTCTTTGCGATTGCAAATGTATAAATTTTGTGAAATGAATGCCGAATTATTTTTAAAATGAGGGAAAATAAATTTTTGTAAGGGCTGTGAGAGAGATGTATATATATATAGTTTTTTTAGAAAGAATTTGTTTCTGAATTTGTGCAATTATCTTATATTTACATAGCTTCATTGACCGATTCTTAAGGTATTTCTCGTGAAAAAATACTAACTTCGTACAAAAGAATAAAATTTATGGTACTATTAGTAAAGGATATTGATAAGTCAAATAATTTTGAACAGGAAATTCCAGAAGAACTTGTCTGTGATATTATTGGCGGAGAAGTTTTCTTATACAAGGGCTGGCAAGAAGTTTTGAACAAGCAAAAAACAAGTGAAGAAATTATGGGATGTAGTGGTATGCAAGCAAAAATACTTTTTTTGATTGAACTCTTCTTTTTCAGAGAAATCTTTAGTGAAGACTACATCTTGCTCGGTAATGAAGTTGGAATTAAAACGGACAAAAACGATTTGTTTTCTTTGGATAAGGCCGTTTTTAGTAATAAGGATTTACCAGAAGAGAAAATAACGAAAGGATATATAAATGTTGCACCCTTGGTCGTTTTTGAAGTTGATGTAAATGTGGATACAGGTAAGGAGTCAGAAATGGATTATATTAGCAAAAAAATACAAGCCCTCTTAGATTTTGGTGTAAAAAAAGTGATTTGGATTTTTGGAATTGATAAAAAAATCATTGTTGCTGAACCTGATAAACAATGGATATTTGCTAACTGGAATGACGATATAGGAATTATGAACACTTGTATTTTGAACTTAGATAAACTGAATACAAAAAGAACTTAATACATTTGAAATAAAGAACTAAAGCTACTATCTTTCTCAAAAGATAGTAGCTTTAGTTTTCGGATTTGACCCTACTCAATTACTCTATAAAATTCTCAATTTTTATTCTCTCTCATCCGCGTCTCCTCAAAAATAACTTTACCCTTTGCCTGCTGCGCTGCCTTTTCTTTCGCCTTCTTTTCTGCAAAATATTCTACCAATTGCTTGATATTCAAAGGTTCTCGTTTAAGATTTCGATGATAAGCAATGATGATAAAACTTGCCATGTCCTCAGGATGATGTATGTCAAACTGCGTTTTCATATACTCAGATAAGCGTGACCCGCCATAAAATCCCCAATTGTGAATTATCCAACGCCCTAAACTAAAAAACAACTTCCGTTCTGCTTCCAGTTCAGGAATAGCTTTAAACTTCACCTGAGATTCTTTATCTATTTTTCGATTTAACTCAATAAATGCCTGCGTTAAGTCCTTTGGAATATAAACCCCAAATAATTGTTCTTGACGAATGCGACGCTTATATGCTTTTTCAAATTCAGCGTCATTTTCTGGCGGTTTTTGTGCAGAGAGGGAAGTGGGGAGGAGGAAGGATATTATCAGTAAAAATGAGAGAAATCCTAATGCCTTGCTTGTAGTTTGGTGTAATTTCAAGATTGTTGATTTGGAATAGCGAAGGTGTCGGACACTTCAGTTTAATCGAAGATTGAACATTAAGAATTTTCCACGAAATTTAGCAAAATCAGTGTCTGACACCTGTTGTTTGTTAAGCCCCAGAAACAGATGTCAGACACTCGCATTTTGATTAAGTTTTCTGTAATCCTTTAATTTTGTTCGTTTAACTCGATTGAAGTGTCCGACACCTTCGCCTTATGTTATTTGAAAAATAAGTCGTCAAAAATTGAACAATCGCAAGGTAAGTTTTATTGTAGAAAGCGATAATAAGATTCTGTTAATTTTTTATCAACAGTCAAGCAACCAACAGCATATTCATATTTCATATTTCATATTTAAAAAAAATGGCACACATCTCCTTCGACGAAATCATGCAAATGGAACAACGTTACCGTTCCACCTTATTAAACAGTCTTTCGGGCTTCAAGAATACGCACCTTATTGGGACGATTGGATTGAGAGGGGAAACTAACCTTGGGATATTCAGTTCGATTGTGCATATCGGCGCAAATCCCCCTCATTTGGGATTTATCATGAGACCGCTGACCGTACCACGCGCAACTTATCACAATATTAAAGCGAATAAGTTTTTTACCTTGAATAGTGTGCAAGAAAATATCTTGGATAAAGCGCACCAAACTTCTGCTAATTATCCTTGGCGAACTTCTGAATTTACAGAATGTGGACTGACTGAGGAATATACGCCTTTGGTCAAAGCGCCGTATGTGAAGGAATCTGTGGTGAAATTAGGTCTTGAATTTGTGGAAGAACATCACATCAAAGCAAATGGGACGATTTTTATTGTTGGTAAAGTGGTGGAAGTGATTTTCCCAGATGAATGTGTGGAGAAAGACGGCTATTTTTCTGCGGAAAAGGCGGGGAGTTTGTCTTGTAATGGTTTGGATGCTTATTATCGGACGGAGCGGATTAAGAGGTTGCCGTATGCGCGACCTTAGAAAAATGTACCGGACGCTTTAGCTTCCTCGGTCGATATTGACCATGGAAGCTAAAGCGTCCTGCACGCTGCTATGCTTTCCAAAAACGGAGTAACAAAGTCTCAATCAAAAGAAACAAAAGCGCCAAAATCAAGCACCAACGCCACAATACAATCCCTTGACTGCGTTCTCCGATAAGTTCCTCAAAATTAGCGTTTTGTGTGGAAGAAATAATGTTCAACTTCGCACTCGCTGGCGACTTCTCAGACATTTCTGTCAAAGCATCTTCATTGAAAAATCCTAATTGACTTTCCTTACGATTGTAGTTGAAACCGAATTTATCTAAGACTGTTCCTGCTTGCAAAAAGAGGTCAAAATAACCTGCTTCTTTTATCTCATTATTTACGGTCAAATAAGCCTGCGAACCCACCGCACGCTGCTGAGGAATAAACTCCTCGCCACGTCCTTTTAGTTTGTAAACTGTTTCAGAACTGTTAGATGCTTCCGTTTGCAAAACCTCATCTTGCCCAATTGTGTAAGCAATTTTTTGCTCTTTGGCAGATGAAATGGCAGACTTGTAAAGCAATGGAACAAAGATTTCGCCATTGCGCACCAAGTCATTTATCTTCGTATCTAAAGGCGCAGAACTCATATATAAATGCCCACTTCCGATTTTATATTTTCCTAAATAAGTCGTTCCGTCGCGGTAAGTCAGTAACTTTTCCTCACGGCGACTACCAAAACTACTCATGCGCCAATTTCCTTGTGTCACTGGCAATTTCATATTCGAGCGACGACCTTCAAAGACATCTGAGAAGATAAATTCTTGACGATTAATATCTCCAACGGTACGCGGACTGGCATCGTAAGTTTGTAAATCATTCGCTGGGAAAGTCGCTAAAAAGCTGTTGTAAGATGCTGTATTTGCATTGGAGGCTGGGAAAACTAAAAGATTTCCGCCTGCTTCTACAAACTTATTCAACTCAAATGAAAGACCCGATGAAACATTGGTCAAATCATTCAAAATAATCATTTCCTGTGCGGCAAAACTGGCGTAATCCAAACTCTTGCTATTCTGGTTTGCAGTTTTGAAATAAGGAATACCTTTTAAAGCAGATTGTAAGAATTTATTTTGTGATGACTCATTGATAACCAATATGTTAATCTCTTCTGCTACATTGAAAGTGAAGTAATATTTATCATCAAATTGAACTGGATAATCTGTGATTTCCAATTCTGCTTCGTGAATTCCTGTCTTTAGAATGGTGATATTTACGGTGTCGGTTACACTCGAATTAGCAGGAATAGAAAGCGTCCCAACTGGCTTTACTTGACCTTCATGACGGAGTGATAAGCGGATATTTTCCGCCGCCTCACCACTACGATTGGTTACTTTTACGATTAATGGATTGGTCTGATTTAACATTTGTACTGGTGCATCAAAATAAGCACTATCAATACTAATGTTTTTCTCTTGCACTGATTGTAGAGGCACTAAATTTACTAAAACAGAGGTGTCAGAATACGCTTGAAAATCCGTAATGTTTTTCTGGAAATCAGAGATAATATAAGACACATTATTATCCGCTGTTCCTGTTTCTAATGCCTGGCGTTGGCGCGTCATTACATTTGACAATTCACGTACCGAAGGCGAAATTTTCACTTCTTCAATCAAATTCAAAGCATCCTCTTTACTCACCAAACGCTGGTGACGACCTTCAAAATCATTGGTCAAAATCTGAAAACGGTCATCAGGCGCATAAGCACTCACTATCTCCGTTGCGCGTCTTTTTGCCAATTCTAAAAGCGGCACATCTTCACTCAATGAACTCATACTGAATGAGTTATCGACAAATACACTAACTGCTTTTTCCCCTTTCTGCACGTCCGTCCCCTGCGGGATAAATGGCTGCGCAAAAGCAAATACCAAAAATGCCACCGCCAAACAGCGCATTAAAAGTATCAGCAAGTTCTTAATTTTAGAACGTGCAGAAGTCTCTTCCTTTACCTCCTTTAAAAATTTAACATTAGTGAAATACACCTTTTTAAATCTCCGAAAATGGAAAAGATGAATGATAATCGGTATCGCTAAAGCCAATAAGCCGAATAGAAAACTTGGGAATAAAAAATCCATTGAAATAGTTGTAAGGTTGTAAAAGTTGTAGGGTTATAAAGTTTCCCGTGACTTTTTATCTTTTGCTGCGGCGTCGGACACTTCACTAATATGAAAGAAGAGAACTTAAAGATTTATTCCTTTGTATGCAAAATGCAGTGTCTGACGCCTGTAACCTGGCTGGTGTAACTGATTTCTCGTTACAAGTGTCAGACACTTTTTAAGCATAAGTTTAGTCTTTGATTCTCAAACTCACGTTTTTTAATGGAGTCTAAGTGTCCGACACTCAACCATAAATAAACGCTGACTCATAAGTATTGTTTCGCATCAAACAAGACAGAAAGGCAAAAATAAACAATAATCAATCAACAATAGACAATTCTACTCTTCTTCCTCCAACAATTCCGCCGGCAAGGACTTACTCGCCTTCGCTCCCAATGCCTTAATCCGCTCTGCTCGACCAATCAAAGTATTGCCATAGCGTTTGCCATGTTTCAGTTTATTCATCGCATCATGCCAAGAAGATTGAGCGCCGTCCAAACGATGTCCAATTGCCTTTAAATCCTCCACGAAAGATACAAAACGGTCGTACAAAAGTCCCGATTGACGCGCGATTTCTATAACGTGTTTTTTCTGCTTTTCTTGCTTCCAAATATAAGAAACTGTGCGCATCGTCGCCAAAAGGGTAGAGGTGGTCACGATGACGATATTGCGGTCGAGAGCTTCTGAAAAAATACGATTGTCTTCACGTACTGCGGTCGTAAATGCGGGTTCTATCGGAACAAAAAGGAGCAAATAATCAGGTGTATTGATTTGATACAATTGCTGATAATTTTTGCTGCTTAAATCTTTAATATGATTTCTCAAACTATCAATATGACGCTTTAAATAAGCGCGTTGTTCTTCCTCTGTCTCTGCATTAAAGAACTTTTCGTATGCTTTTAGAGAGACTTTTGAGTCAATAATCAAATGCTTTCCGTCGGGCAGATTGATAATGAAATCGGGGCGTTTTTCTCTTCCTTCATTGTCTTTGTAGCTATTCTGAGTTTCGAAATGAATGCCTTTGCGCAAGCCTGATTTTTCGAGTAAAGTCTCCAATTGCAACTCTCCCCAATCGCCTTGAGTCTTGCTTTCTCCTTTTAATGCAGTCGCCAAATTTTTCGCATCGCTACTCAACTGTTGATTCAAGGCTGCTAACTGACGAATTTGCTCTTTTAAAGCAGATTTATCCTTGGCTTCATCTGTAAATTTAGCTGCGATACCTTGCTCAAATTCATTAATCTTTTGGCGCAATGGCGTGAGTGTCTCGTGTAATTGCTTTTGATTTTGCAAAGCAAAACGCTCACTTTTTTCTTCTAAAAGTCTATTCGCAATATTTTCAAAAGTAGTCTGAGATTGCTTTTGTAGATTAATGAAATTGCCTTCTTGCGCTTCTAATTTTGCCTGAATATGTAGCAAATCCTGTTTGCCAGCCGATAGCATTTTTTCAGTTTCGCGCAACTCAATTTCACGTTCACGCAGGTCTTCACGTAGCATATCTGCTTGTTCTTGCAGTTGCAGAAAAACTTCCTTCCTTACATAATCTTTTTGAATATCATCTGGTAAAAGACCTTTACCCGAAAAGCGAATTCTGGCGAGTAACCAGCCTACTAAAGCGGCGAGTAGGACGGAAAAAAGCAGTATGAAAATAGGCATCCATTCTTTCATTAGTTGGAAGTTGTTAGTTGGAAGTTGGTAGGCGCGCGCTATTCGGGCCTTTGGACAACTTGCGCTGTAGTTTTGAATAATATGTTTATGATACTGCTGTTTTCTGACGGCGTAAATGTAAGGTTTTTCTTCGTAATATTCCTATCTTCGCCCCCCAACAACTACCAACCAACAACCACCAACTAAAAAAATATGCACATAGAAGCCGTCCGCGAATATTGCCTTGCCAAAAAAGGAACAACCGAAGAATTTCCTTTTGATGAATCTACCTTGGTTTTTAAAGTTATGGGAAAAATGTATGCTCTGGTTTCTCTGGAACGTACGCCACTTTCTATTAATCTAAAATGTGACCCTGAGCGCGCGATTCAACTGAGAGAAGAGTACCCAGAAGAAATTTTAAGTGGGTATCACATGAACAAAAAGCACTGGAATACAGTTCGGTTGGAAGAGAGTCTGGATAGCCATTTGATTGTGGAAATGATTGACCATTCTTATGACTTGGTAGTGGCTAAAATGACTAAGAAATTGCGAGCGGAATTAGAGGCTTTGGAGGATTAGTTTTTTACCGCAAAGACGGAGAGGCGCAGAGGGAAAAGGAGAATTTTGCTTCGAAAAAAGTAACATAATAACCAATAATATAATAACCAATAACATCAAAAATTCATACATTATAGTTGGTCAGGGCATCGCAGGAACTTTATTGACTCACTTTCTTTTAGAGGCGGATTGTGCAGTGCAAGTTGTTGATAATCAACATGCTGGGGCGGCGAGTACAGTTGCGGCGGGGGTGATAAATCCGATAACGGGGCGCAGATATGTCAAGTCGTGGCGGGTGGAGGAGTTGATACCTATGGCGGTGGAAACTTATCGCCAATTGGAAGAAGAATTGGGCGTAAAATTCTTTCATAAACGCAATTTGATTCGCTCTCTTTTCAATAGTGGCGAGGAAAATGATTGGTTGGCGCGGACATCTGATGAATCTTACCAAAAATACATTAGAAACGAGGCGGAAGTGAGTACGATTGAGGGAAAAACTGCTAAGATTTATAGTTATGGAGAGGTGTCAGGTTCGTATCAAACGGAGATGAATAAATTGGTGCGTGCTTATCGTAAGAAACTGATAGAAGAAGGTCGATTGACGACTGAAAAGTTTGATTTTACTAAATTAGAATTATCAGAAAGTGGCGTACAATACGGCGACTTATTTGCGGATAAAATCATCTTTTGCGACGGTATTGGTGGACAGCACAATCCATACTGGTCGCATCTACCATGGAATGGGACGAAGGGCGAAGTATTGGTAGCGCGCATTCCCAATGCTGACTTTTCTAAGATGT
>CAZQTE010000183.1:0-10860 GCA_964595615.1 uncultured Saprospiraceae bacterium | reverse complement strand
TTGCATTTGATGTCTTTAGAAATGGAGAAAATGCGTCGGGAGTCACCTGCGGATTACTATTATTATCTGTCGGATAAAATTGATTGTATTCCTGTGGCGACCAATCGTGGGCAATTGCGTACGATGCTGGATGCTTTTTATTCTAAAAATACAATCGGCTCTTATATCGGTCGTTTGGCGGCCTGTGGTATCATCAAACGTAAACTCAATACGAGTAGTGTCAATCAGCGAGTAAAAGATAAATACGGGAATGTTCGTATCGTTAAAAAGGTCACAGAAAAAGGGCGTGGGGATATGCTGCTCTTTATTAACAAGAAGGTTTTGTTTTGGGTGAGTGAGTTGGTGGCGGATGTGGATAAACCTGAAATCGCCCCTGTTTCAGAGGATTTTTTGCCTATTGAAAATCAAGGACTTAGCTCTGGAAAAACACAAAATTTGGGACAACCCCTTAAAGTTTCTTTAGAAACTTTAAAAAGAAAAGAAAATAAGAGTGGAAAAGGCGCAGCAAAGCTGCCTGCTTGTTTTTCTGCTGTGCCAGCAGAAGAGAGGAAACAGGTCGGAGACAAAGCAAGCAGGTCCTGCCCTCCCCGTCAAGTTCCAAATTTTGTGGTCAATGAATTGGAAAGATTCATTCCGGGCGGCAGCAGGTCTTATGAGGAAAATTACCGCGAAAAAGTCAATTTTGAACAGCGTTTTGTGAGTCGTTTGCCTAAAAATGACTTGGATTATTTCACGATGTTGCTCTTTGCGCAGGTGCGCGGACAGATTTATTCCCATTTTTCGGATACGGCGGTGCAGATGAAAGAAATGCAAGCAAAAACGCTTCTGATGTTACATTTAAAGCGTTTGCAAGGCTCACTTTTTGAGAATTATCAGGTGATTTCACGGGCAATTAGCATGACGAAAGATTGGCTGGCGGCTAAGTCTGAACGCTATGTGTACGATATTTTGACTTGGTTGCGAGTGGACGGGGTCTACAAAAGCGGGACTTTGTTGCAGGTCGTGGAGCACTGGGTGCCTAAGGAGCGGCAGCTTTTGGCACTTCATATTGAGAATGACCGTCAGCTTGTGTCTTGGCAGTATGGGGCGGTGAAAGCGCAATTGCTCTTTTCTTCTTTTACAAAAAAACTACGTCAGGGTTTTCATGGGGCGGCAGCAGCGGCGCGCGCTGCGGCTAAAAATCTGCGTTTGTTTTGCGAGGATTTGGGTATTAGTGAACAAGGTAAAAATAAGATTATTGGTGATTTTATTGAAAAGGTCAATATCATTTTACAACAGACGGCTGAAAAAGGCAAGCGGGGACAGATTTTAACACTTCAGGAAATTCACAAACTTAAAAAAAGAACTTATGGCTGTCCCTCAAGATAAAATGACTCATTTTAATGAAAAAAAGGTGTCTGTTCAGCAGGCACCAAAGTCAATTAATCGTCGAAAAAATAGAGCTACGAAGAGTACTAAGGTGGGTAAAGCTACCAGTACTTATTGTTTGTATGTTGAGTTTTCAGCGGCATTTGCCATAGCGAGGGAAAGTATGTGTTATTACTCTAATACTCGCTTTAGTGATGATTATGAATTGGAGGCTTTGAAGCGGCGGGTTTTACATGGCTCTTGTCGTGGGAAGTATAAACTGGCGAAGCTGTATCACCAGCGGACGGGTCAATGTTTATCGGTTTGGGTACCTGGACAAGTGGAAATGTCTTATGAGAGTTATGTGGCTTTTAGGTCGGAAAATACACCTTATACAAAGAGTCTTTTGACGGCTTTGGTGATTTATAAAAGGGATTTTAAGGCGCAAAGGCAGTTGCAGCCTGAGCAGTTTCCCTCTTATATCTACAGTGTGGATTGTGACCCAATTACCAGAGAAAAGGATTTTGATATTGCTTTGCATAGTTTGATTTTACAGTTGACGGAGGGGAAATTTAAGGGGACTTACTATAAGGTTATCATTTATCATGGTGAAGAAAAGCGGGAGTTGGCGCGGATGAGTGTCCAAGGGCGGGTGACTTGTGTAGATGAGGATTTTAAAAAGAAAATCTACAATAGTAGTCGGTTCAAACTGCCTGAATTGGGGATTTATGTAAAGCTTTAGTTCTCCATAGATAGATACACTAATACGAACTGCTCAAAGTTAAAAAGTCCTCCATATACTAACACATATTGAAAATCATGGACATCAAAACCAAAGAATTTAAAGGCGAGACTTATTATTCTACTCTATCTATTTATAAGTATATAGAATTGAGTACGCATCAGAAGTTGAAAGAGAAAGTGCAGCGTTTGGGTTTGGACTGGTCGGAGGTGCCTGATTTGGGGGCGGCGATACCGAGGGCAACGGTGATACGGGTTTTGGAGGCTTATCGCTTGACTTTGAAAAATGGGCAGTTGGTTAAGCTGAACCAACTTTTAGACCATTTGGGTAAGTTGGGTAAACCAAATTATAACTCTGTAAACGAAAGTATACCCAAATTGGAAGATGCGTATACCGTAGGTAAACCAGCGTATTCGGCGGGTAAACCAATGGGTGTGCCCGTTTACCCAGAGAAGACAGACTTACCCACGAGTAATCAAAATAACGAGAGTGGTTTACCTTCGGTTGACCCACTTTCAGAAATTAAGGTAAGTGAAGGGAAAATGGGGAACTCAACTGAACCAGACTTAACCGAGCTTGCATCGACAAAAAATACATTCTCGGTGGGGGTGAAAAAGACGGGAGAACCGATTGTACGGCTTTTAATGGACTTTTTGGCGCGGCTGCCTATGTATCTACGGAGTGAATATTTTGTGTTCTTGGTTTTGATTTTTGCGATTGGGATACAGGTAAACCATACGGCGGTGTTTTTTCATCGATTGGCGCTGAAGTCTGACCCAACGGCGGGACAGTTTGGAGCTTACCTTTTTGGTGGGGTAACTGAGTTAACCGCCCTGCTCCTGACAGTTCACAAGGGTAAGCGGGATACCCTCAAGACTTTTGGCTTTTTGACCTTTTGGTTAAATCTGCTTTACTATCGGGTATGGGAAGATTTTGGTTTAACCATAGATTACGGGACGACTTTGATTGCTCAAATAACAGCTTCGGGAGTTATTGCTTTTATTGTCTTTACGTATTCACAGTTATTTACTATGGATATTTTTAAGGAGGATAAAGAGAGCTGTGAAACCGATATTTGTTGAGTTTTCTGCGATATGGTGTACAGCCGTGCAGGAACGGAACGCGGAACGGTGCAGGAACGGAGCGAGGAACGGTGCAGGTGCGGAACGAGGAACGGTGCAGGTGCGGAACGAGGAACGGCAATCTGTCCAGCAGGCTGTGAAACCGATGTTTGTTAGGTTTTCGGCTGTATGTTGTAAAAGGGATACGCTATCACCTGATATTATAAGTGCGGATAAGTGCAAACAGCGGATAAGATACCAGATACCACGTAATATACGAACGAAACGGATGCGGAACGCGGAACGACAATCTGTCCGACAGGCTGTGAAACCGATGTTTATTAGGTTTTCGGCTTTATGCTGTAAAAGGAATGCGGTATTATCTGCTCTTATAAGTGCAAACAGTGGATAAGATACCAGATACCGCGTAATACACGAACGAAACAGGTGCAGAACACGGAGCGGCACTCTGTCCAACAAGCTGTGAAACCGATGTTTGTTGACTTTTAGCCAAAAGGGAGCTGCGGTTCAATTTAACGTGTGTCGCCTCTGCTTTGACGAACTTCCGCTTTGACGAACTTCCGCTCTGACGAGACGAACTTACAATTATGAAGCACGCTACAAAACCGATGTTTACTGGTTTTCCATTAAAATCGGACTAAAAATATACAAACTTTAATCAGGCAAGATACCACCTTTTTTATCACCCCCGAGCGGATGATGAGCAGGCGGAGCTATGCCCGTAAATACCCCTTAATTTTATCATTCACAATCGTCTGTAGAACCGATAAACACTACGGATGACAAATTTTCTACCATGAAATTAACACCACACATTCCATTACGTTTACAGCATTTTGAAATCGGCAGAAGAACTCTTTTTGCCATCAACATCACTTGTCTGACTTTTCTATTTTTCTGTCTGCACGAAAATGAAGTACCCGAAAACTCAGCAGTACCCGTCCAAATGAACATTCGCCAAGCTCCCAATCAATCGGCTGTAAAACCGATGTCTGCTGCTTTTATCAAAAATCAACCCACAACAGGGACACCTAAAAAGGTATCCAAAAAAGTCTATCATATCTCCTCCATTTTAGCACCTGATGCTCTACTCAAGCGCGGTATCTCTGAAAAGGATATTGCGAGTATGCGCCAAACGTGCGAAAAGTATGTAGAACGCTACGTCCGCGTAGCTATCGCTGAAAAAGAGAAATTTGGAATACCCGTAAGTATTACCCTGGCACAAGGTCTGCTGGAAAGTGATGCCGGTTGCAGTCGCCTTGCCAAATCCAATAACAATCACTTTGGTATCAAGTGCTTTTCCAAAAAGTGTAAAAAAGGGCATTGCTCCAACTTCTCCGATGACCACCACAAGGACTTTTTTCGGATATATATTAGTGTATGGGCGAGCTTCCGAAATCACTCGGAATTCTTACAGAAAAAACGGTATCAGAAGTGCTTTGAACTTGAACAAACGGATTATAAGGGTTGGGCGCGGGAATTGAGTAAGGCTGGTTATGCTACTGATCCTAAATATGCGGATAAACTGATTGGGGTGATTGAGGGCTTGGAGCTTTGGCAGTTTGACAGGTGATGCGCATACCTGCTATATTATAAGAGTTATCTCTTGAAAATTTCAGGAGACAATTCTTATAATAAACAGCTATGACCTTGTAAAATAACGATTTTTAATTCACGATAACCTTAGCGAAATATATCTCTTCATTTTTAGCGTAAACTGATAAAATATAAATACCACTTACTCCGGGAGCAGGTAAAACATTTGAATTTATCGGTATTTTACCTGAACTTATATTACGCCCTTGCATATCTTTCCATTGGTATTCACTCTCTTCAAAAGGAATATCAAAGATTTGTATCTTTTCTCCTCTGAGTACGGGGTTTGGAAAAATATTTAACTTATTATTTTCTATAAAAATTGAAGAACTATTAAAATCAACATAGAATTCAAAGATGCCTTGACATCCCAAAGAGTCCAGAATAGTTAATGAATAATCTCCAGAGGAAATATCAGTCAATGATGTATCCGTTGTTCCTGCATTCCATAATAACGAGTATGGAAAATACCCTCCACTAATCTCTTCAATTTCAATACTACCGTCATTACTAATTGATGTTGACGCATTTATAATTAGACTCTCTATCTCTATTTCTGTCGGTGTTAATAGTTCTGTTGCAGCTTCTCCTGAACAACCATACTCATCAGAGACTGTCACTGTATACATACCTGCGTCTAAGTTTATTCGAGTTTGTTCTAAACTTCCATCTTCCCAATTGTAATTTAGTTCATCAAAGCCACCTTCCGATAAAACTGATATTTCGCCATCTGTAGTATCATGACAAGTAATATCTATGGTTTCTAACTCAAGGTCTATATTTCCCCCGACGGTAATTTCAAAAGTTAAACTATCTTTGCATCCAACTGCATTTGTTACGGTAAGACTATATTCCCCTGCTAAGATATCCGTTCGATTTTGCTCCATAGAATTGTCATCCCACAAAAAATCATAAGTGAAAGGCTCTGCATCAACTGAGGTCAAAATAATACCAGGCGTACTTGTTAAACATTGTGGCATAGTGATTTCAGAGCTCAACTGAAAACTTAAAGTATCTGGTATCGAAACATTTAAAATAATTTGCCGGTTATTAGCATCGTTTATAGTCAATGGATAATCGCCTGAAGGAAGACCTGTGAGTTCACTACTTACCATTTCCGCCCAAGAATAAGTTAGCGGAGGACAAAAAGACGAGGTATTAATTTCTACTACTCCGTTAGGAATACTATCACAAGTATCAGGGCTAATTGAGACAATTTCAGCAGTGAATGCCATAACCTCATAAGCACCAGCATCGGGAGCAGAGTCTTGTATGCGATTTGCTCCGTTTAAATCAAGAAGCATTTCCGCTTCTTCGACATAAATACTATTTCCAAAATCAACAGCTGGAGAACAGAGAGATATAGAATAATTTCCTTCTTCTGGATTATTAAAATCTATACTTGTACTAAATATATTATTCTCACAAAATTCACTTTCTGTCGGGCAATTATCTTGTGTAAATACACAATGGTTAAATTCAGTGTATGCTGAAAAAAGCACATCAGAACTTACTAAAACAGAATCTGAACTAAAAATACAATTTCTGAAAGCCGCATTAGAAGCTTCATTAAATACTGTCGTGTTTGCTGTATCCGCAAATGTACAATTTGTGAAAATCGTGTTCGTTTCTTCTATTTCTTCTTCTTTACTTATCCAAATTATACCGTCACCTTCCTCTACTTCATTATTATAAAAGAGACAGTTATTTATTTTTGCATCTACGTTTTTCAAATACACAGAGCCAATATCTTGTGTTTGATTGCCCGAAAAAGTGCAGTTGTTGATATTTAAGTCAATTGTGTTATTAGCAAATCCAGAAAAAGCCTGAGTGGTCGAAATAGCAGAAGCCTTAGGACTAACGCTTGCTGTATTGTTTTTAAAAATACAGCTATCTATACTAATACTTCCTCGTTCATCAAGATTATTACTAACCAGAATAATTTCAATACCCAAAGAATATGTAACACCAAAAGAGGTAATAGCACTGCTACGGTCAAAATTATCCGAAAAAGTACAGTTACTTATTTCTACATTAGTATATTGGTCTGCAATAATAGAAATCATACCTGCATCAGATGCAGTTTCTTCATTGTTGTTAAATTGACAATTATTTATTTTTAAATTTTGCTCTGGTGTGAAGAAAGATGAGTAAAGTCTATTATATGCTATAGCATTAACCATATAACTATTTTCGAAAGTACAAGCTTCCAAACTAATATCAGATTTTTCGTATATTCTATGTACAACTATCTGACTAGCTATAGTATCTGTAAAATAACAATTCTTTATTTCCATGTTGACTTCTTTAAGCTGGTCAACATCAAAAACGAAAGAATTTTTACTAAAATAACAAGAATCAGCATTAAGAATGAGTGTCGTCAGACTATCATCTTCTATAACAATCCCTCCAATCTTCCGATTATTAGAATAGGTGTTTTTATGAAAATTTATTTTATATTCACTATTTACACCTTCATTTAATATGAAATTCTTGGGATAGATATTTCCATAACCAATACTATCAATTAGGCAATCTAAAAAAGAAATATCAAATAAAGTGCTATCCCCTTCACAGAAAATAAATTCATCACACAATTCAAACTTTTTGAAGCTTGTATTTTCAAAACTGAGTTTTATTTTACCCTTATCTGATTTTGACTTAACAATATCCCCAGCTCCCATACTGTTTTGCATAGAGCAATTTTTTATAAGTACGGAAATGCTATCATTCTCGGTATTGGTTTTGTTGTATAGTATTTTATAATTGCCTTCTATATTTTCAAAGATACAGTTCTCAATTTCCACAAAAATATCACCACTTAGAGATTCATTATAAATTGTTCCTCCTCCTTCAAGGTTAAAAAAAGGTTCTTCATAAGCTTTATGATTCCTGAATCGACAGTTTCTGACTCTAAATTCGGATTTCAAATTCATAACTGTCTGGATGTGATAAATAGCCGAACCGTGTCTTTTATCTTGACCTTCGGAAGCAAAAGCAAACGCCTCACCTTCTTCAATGGTCAGCCCGTCAATAAGTGTTGTACTATCTGTATTTATCAAAGTAAGCACATGAATAGAGTGACTATTGAAACTCCCATCGTCAATAGCCCCGCTTAATATACTTGTATTTGTTTCCCAATCTCGTTGAGAAAGCTCTGTTTCATTTGCATGAAAACCACCATATAATTTTACTCCTGAAGGTATAATAAAAGAAGCACCTCTATCTGTGGAGTCGTTAGAAGGAAAGTAAGTGCCTTTTGCAATCCAGATTTCATCTCCATATTGAGCAGATGCCAAGGCATCTTGTAAATTGTTAAATGCAGTATCCCAATTCTCGCCAGTGGGTGTATTGCTGATTTGAATGCTATCTACATGGATGATAGATGCGTGGAGAGAGTATGTGAAAAAAAAATAAGAAGGATGGAGTAAAATCTATACATGGGATTTGGATTAGAAAAAGAGTAATTTTTTGCTAAAAATAGTGGTTTTACACATATTATTCAAATTAAAAAGAGTCGTGCAATCGAATTTAGAATTCTGATTACACAACTCTTTTAATTATTAGACTTGTTTTTATATAAATTTATAGTCTATATCAGAAATTATAGTTTTATGAGTTTACCAGTATAAGTTGCATGTAAAGACTCAACTGTGTAGTAATAAACTCCTTCTGCCCAATTATTTTGGGTCTGAATATGCATCATACCTGAATCTGGAATTCTTTTATTTAATACAACAGCACCTAATTGGTTATAAATAGTTATTGTTGCATTAGACGTAATCTCAGGATTTATCATTAGACGAGTGTATTCGTCAAATGGATTTGGAGCAAAGCGAATGTCTTCTTTGCGTGTAGAAAGCTTTGCGATAACTTCAGGTGCGATAGTCATTCTAATTGGCGTTTCATTTCCGTCGCTATCATAAGCTACATTTTTGAAATCGTTGCGCATGTAGATTAGACTATTGACACCGCTAGTATTTTCAGAACTTCTTTCTCCTTCTGTTAATAATAATTCAGCTAAGAGTTCTTCTGCCGTTAAGAGAGATTTAAATTTGACTTTAATATCCTTCAATTCTGGATTTACAGGTTTAGCGTAACCGTCAGGAGTAACCCATAAAAAGTTAAGTTTACCCTCTGGAGCTAAGTGCGTTGCAAACTCATTTTCCTCCTCAAATTCTTCTAATTCACTTATCACGGTAAGATACTCGTACTCTAGCTTTGAAATATCAAATCCGATACCTGCTTGAAACCCGGTTCTATTAACTGTACTTTTTAAATCAAAAGTTAGTTCATGTCCATCTGATTTGACATCTACATCTTTGATGACCATTTCAAATTCTCCGCCGTCTCCTATCAATCCATTAATCTCTCCACAGTCATATAACGAAGCTGTAAAATTAACATCACCTGTCTTTATTCCGATAAAGTTGACTTCTCTATCCATAGAATTTAAATCTAAAGAGATATTTTGGAGAGCATCGTAACCTCCATATTGGTCAAGATTAGAAAGACTTTCTGTTATTGGAAGTTCAGCATTAATGAACCTCCACGAAGGAGCAACTGGAAACGCTGGTAGCATAGTTAAAATTACTTGTCTAATCAAAACCATATCTGAGGTAGTAACAGATCCAGAAACATTAGCATCTGCCGTCCATTACTGCTATTTATTTGTCCTATTAAAGAAAGCTGTTTTGCCAAAAAAGCTGTTTCAGTAGATGAATCATTGGCTAAAAAATAAACTTCATAAGCAAGTAAAAAACAATCATCGGCTAAATCTGAATCTACATGTATTTCTCGTACTTGTAATAATAAGGGATTAGCGGGGTCGTCGCAGCTAGTTATTTGTGATTGAACTTGTGAAGGAAGGAGTAGTGCAAAGAGCACTAATAAGTGAATTTGAAAAATTAAATTTTTCATGGATAAAAAGTATTATAGGGGCTGTTTCGGATAGCAAAATTTGCCTCATACGAGTTTGTGTCTTATATGGAAAACGGAATTTTACAGAAGTCCCCTTGGGTTAAAAATTATGATTACTAATTAGGTGTTGTTCCTGAAAGTTAATAAAAGAGGTAGAAACAAGTATGGATTATAACTTGTTGAAAGAAATGCCTATATGTAAATTGTTATCGAATGCAATGTATGAAAAAAAATTAGAATGTGACTCTGTTTTCAGATTCTTTTCTGGTATATTAGCATCTTTTTAGCTCACTTTGTAGTATAAATTATTTAGGGAAGACAAAAAAGCCCCAGTCCAACGACCGAGGCTCAAATTATAAAGCAACTTCTACACTAAAATCCTATTCTTTCTCCACCTCCGCCAAATACCGCTGCGCATTAAACACAAACGGCTGACTACTACTCCGCTGAATAACTGCCGCTTCTGTCTTGTTCTTACGCACTAATGCGTCAAAAAAGTATCGGTGACAGTTTTGGAAGAAAGTCAAGTTTTCCTTCTTGCTTTCTTGTAAACCGAGCGCGGCGACCTTCGTTCCATTTGGCAGACGCTCATTCAATTTTTCGCGTACCAAATCACGCAGACTCGCCTCATCCAACATCTGTTCCCCGTCCACCGCATGATTATTATCAATAGTAACTGCCAAAAGAATGACATTGCGTTCGGTAGGGAGTTGACGACGACTCGCAAAGTTCAGGGCTTCGGTAGCTGCGCGTTCCACTTGCAAGTCTCTGGCAGCTTTGATGTTGAGATTGTAACCTTTGCGACGTGCGATTTCGGCTTTGGCGGCTTCGCCTTGGATGAGAATCTGCTCGCGCTCGGCGGTGTAGTTTTCCATTTGAGCTGCATCGGCAAGCAACTCTGCTTCTGTTTTTTCTTTGACTGATTTTGGCTGTGTACTCATAGTTCTTTTGATTTTCGATTTTGAGTCCAATGACTCGTTGATGTGTTGGTGTGATTGTAATGGTTTAAAATGCTTGTTTTATGTTTCGTCCCTTATTTCATTGTCAGATTATAACGCTCGTAGTCTTTCTCCTCGATGATACCCAAGTCGGTAAACCAGAACTTTCCATAAGCTGCATTGCTAAAATATGGACGACCTTTAACGTCATTTTTGACAGTATCTGTGTTGAGAA
>CAZQTE010000182.1:0-10909 GCA_964595615.1 uncultured Saprospiraceae bacterium | reverse complement strand
TACTTAACAAATACAGCAAATTATTTACCTAATAATCGAAAAACTATCCGTTTTATTTCTTACTGTACCATCACAAACGAATTCTACTTTATAAAGATACACTCCTGCATTCATTTCTTTTCCATTATAAGAGCCGTCCCAACGATTTGAAGCGTCATTAGTAAAAAATACACGCTCTCCCCAACGGTCAAAAATTTCTAGAGTAATTAATTCGTCAATAACTAATGCATTATCAATGCCATAAGTATCATTCAGTCCGTCAAAATTAGGCGTAAATGCTTTTGGCATAAAAGCAACTGAACAATCTAGGGTATCTGGATCTATAACAGTAACTCTAATTGTATCTAAGGCCTCACAACCTAAAGAATCTGTCATTGTTAAAGTAAAAGTTGTTGTCTCTTGAGGGAACAACTCTGGCTCCGCATCTGTCACCGCAGTACAACCGTCACATACTTGCTCTGCTGGCACCCAATCATAAGACTCAATACACATGTCTGTCAAATAAATAGGGACACCACTTCCTTTAAAAATTAAAGTATCTCGAGTAAAAGAGGCATTAGCAATTCTATCTGGGAAATAATATAATTCAGCAATTTCACTATTTTCCAATGCCCGATTATAAAAGCGAATATCATCTAACAGCCCAGAAAAATTAACATCAAATAGACCACAGTGCGCCTTTCCTACTGTTAAGACGTTGTCATTGCTTAAATCCACACGTCTAGATGCATTAGTTTCATCTTTTAACTCTCCGTTAATAAATAAAGAAGTATTAAGACCTCTACGTCTTACTGTAACTAAGTGCCAACAAGAAAGAAAATCCACAAAACTTTTAACATTTCCATCTACGTCTTCATCTTCTTGTAGAAGAACTTCAATAAATTTTGAATTCGGTTGGTACGTTACTTCAAATGAATTGGTAAATGCACAATCATCTGATTTTTTTGAAAACAGCACTTGATTGGCAACTGTAGTCTGGTCAGGTGGAGACTTTAAATAAAAACTCAATGTAAAATCTTCGGTATCAAATAAATCTAAAACCGAAGAACCCGCAATGGTATAATAGTCATTTACACCATCAAATAACATAGCATCACTAATAACACCACAATCACAAAAAGATGTATCTGCATTCAAGATACCTTCATTTGCAGCATTACCTGTTACATCACGCGGCTCACAGGCATCATTGTCAAAATTGTAATTCGCAATCAAGCCAGATTGAGTTGGCTGTGCCTGTAAAGCAAAAGTAAAAATGACGGTAAAAACAAAAAAGTAAAATCTCATTCGAGCTTGATAAATTGTATGACTAATTCTTAATAACAGACTTATTTACAAATAAGTCTGTTGTAGAAAATAATAATTTATTTTCTTATTTCACAGAATAGTTAAGTACGTGACATTATTTATGTGGATAAGTGTTACGTACTTAAACGCTGTAATGTATTAATTATTGGCTGCTTTGACGAATCCTACTACGAGAGTTGTCAGAGAATGAATTATTAGAAGCGAGTTTGACTAAAATCAGACTATTTTCCAAAAAGACTACCAAGCCCACCCATTCCAGGAGGCATTATATTTTTTAAACTTTCTTGAGTAGCTGCCGCTTCTGCGGCATCTGATTTTTCTAGAACACGATTGATAGCAATTAAAAGTAAATCCTCTAATTCTTCTGTGTCTGTTAAATCGACCTTTTCTTTATCAATGGCGATATTAAGTATTTCGCCATTCCCACTTGCAGTTATTTTTACTGCACCGTCTCCCACTACTTCGTTTAGTTCTACTCCGTCTAACTTTTCTCTCATTGCAGCTTGTTGCTGCTCCATATTGCCTAGTAAATCTCCAAACATTTTATTTGTTTTATTATTTTTTTGACTTTTAAAATTGGTTCTCTGACAAATCCCGTTAAAATCTAAAGTTATCAGCAGAGCCAAAAACATATCCTAGTGTAAAGCCTCCAAATAAATACCAATCGTTTTTATTCGGGTTGGCGTTTAAACTTACATTATCAACGTAATCTGAAAAAGTAGCACGTGCTCCCAATTCAAATCCAAGCGTTAAAAATTCTACCATTTCATAGCGCAATCCTACACCAAGAGGAACAACTAAAAAATTATCAGTATCTTCTTTTTCTGGAAATCTCGAATTATTTAATTCCGTATCTGGATATAATAAATCTGCTTTGACTGTAGTAATTGCAGCTCCTCCAAGCAAATATGGTGTAAACTGTGGCACAAAGATACCAGAGTTATTGTAACGATTTTTTCCAAAAATAAGCCACTGAGCATTCACTCCAATTTCTAGTACATCAGCAGTAAAACTAAACCCTCGACTCTCTAGTACTGTCGAATTTGAGTCTTTCCCAGAAATATTACCATAGTAAACATTTCCACGAACAAGAACTCTCGGATTAATCAAATATGATATGTATCCACCGTATGCTAACTTTGTTTCTCCAATTTCTATTTCATCTTCTGCCAAATCTCCTTGGTAATTAGCGACACCTGCAAAAAAACCAGCCTCTACATTTTGCTGCGCTATTGAGTCAAAAGAAAAAACAAAAAAGATAATCACAATATGTAAAATCTTCATAATCAGTTCGAGATTGTGCACAAAGTGTAAGTCTACTTTATGCAAGTGTAAAAATTATTTGTGAAGCTATACTTAAGTGCAAAGATAATAAGTCCTTACGAGCATTGTCACATGAAAGGAAATTAAAATGTTTTAAAATACAAAAACATGACCAGATTGAACGCATTTGTTCAATCTGGTCATGTTTTTTTCACGAAGTCGACAATAACTCTACTAAAAAGTAATAATCCGATTTTCTGTATCTGTACCAGCTCTATTAGTTGCTTTAATCTCAAAAGCATTATCTCCTCTAGTTAAATCAACTGTAATTTGAAATCGTTTTGCACTTGCATTATAAGTAAAGTCATTACGGACTTGACCTTTATATGTGAAAACGATATCGCTTTTCTTCGTGATATTATCTATCGTAGCAATAATCGTACTTCGAGCTTTGTCTGGCTCAAATGGATTTGTTGCTGGTGCAGATATTGAAGAAATAGTAATTACTGGTTTCAATTTCCCTGTCGGAATATCACTTACTCCACGGTAAGTAATTTTTCTCTCTGCTGTTGCTTCACCAGCTGTATTTGAGACGCGAACTTTTATAGTGTTAGCACCTGGTTTTAGTGTTAATACAGCTGAAATTACTTTCGTTTTCATATCAAAAGTAAAAGCAGCAGACTTTCCATTTAACAAAACAGTAATCTGTTTTTTATTGCTAATTTTAGTTGTTGATGCTTTTAAGTTCACTCGTGCTGTACGTACAGTCGTACCATCTTTAGCAGGCTGCGTAATGCGAACTGTAGGCTTAACAAGTGGCGCAGTGTAAGTAAACTGAACCACATCTTGCGCTTGCCCGTCTTTATTTGTCGCCTTTACAGTCACTTTATGTGCACCTGGACGAACTGTCATTAAAGCAGTCAATTTTGAACCAACTAAGCTAAAGTTTGGAACAGATTTCCCATCCATTAAAACAGTAACTTGATTTTTAGTTGCATTTTTTACTGTTGCAACTAAACTCACTTTCGAGCTGGTCAATTTCGCATTATTCAATGGTTTGCTAATGTTGACTGTCGGCGGATTTTTCGTTCTGTTATAACGAATATTAGCCGTTTTTTCATCACTACCTTTTGCATTTGTGGCTTTGATACGAATAGTATTGTTACCTTCTTGCAAAGAAACCTGCACACTCAATTGTCCTGATGTCGTGTAGCCAAATTGAGAAACACGACGACCATTCAACTCTATCGAAATGCCACTCTTATTCGGCACATGCAAAACCTTTGCTTTTACAGTCGTTGTCTTTGAACTACTGGTGTATGGATTTTGCGTTGGTTGCGTCAATGTCACTTTCGGCGCGCTTCCTGTGTCTTCTATTTTATAGCGAACATTTACCGTTGCTTGGTCCTGTCCATCGTCATTTGTTCCTTTGACCCTTATAGTATTATTTCCTTCAATTAAACTCACCGTCGCAGTTAATAGTCCACTTAATGAGTTGAATGAAAAATTAGAAATATTACTACCGTTTACAGTCAAACGGACATTGTTTTTATTTCTGACGTTTTGCACTTTCGCTCTAATAGACGTCGTACTTTTATTGACGGTACTATTGTTTGTAGGTGCGTTTATAACCACATTTGGTGGATTTTGCGGGGTGTTAATAATCTCTTTTTTATAGCGCACCATAACGCGTTCTTCATCGTTGCCATATTGATTTTGAGCACGAACGATAATTGTGTTATTTCCGTCTCGCAAATTTACTTGTTTTGTAAATCTGTTACTAACAAGATTAACTCCACCAATGCTTTGACCATTTACCAGCACAGTAATATCATTACTATTTGTAGTGTAAAGTACTGTTGACTTTAAACTTACCCTATTCGTCGAAACCGTCGAATTATTAGCAGGACTATCTATACGGACATCAGGTGCTTGACCACGTTTTCTTAGCGTGATAGCTCTTCTTTCTTCATCTGTACCGTAACGATTACTGGCGCGAATAAGGAGCGTATTTCTACCTTCTCGTAAATTCACATCTGCTGAAAATTCATCTCTGTTCGCATCATAATTAAAACGATGAGAAGAACCATTTAGAGAGAAAGTAACATCGTTGCGACTATTCACATTCGCGATAGTAGCGCGAACGCGGTAATTACTGTTTTCCGTTTCAGTATTATCTCTTGACGGATTTGTGAAACGAATATTCGGAGAATCTCCCGTTGTCGGTGGATTATTATTTGTGTTTGGAACATCTGGAGTGCTAATGACGTTTCCTTCTTCCCAATTAATAACCAATAATTTTTGAGCTTGTCCAACAGGATTCGTTGCTCTTAAAATAATCTCATTCCGCCCTGGTTTGAGATTAAAGTTTGCTGCAAAATTTCCATTTGCGTAATCAAATGCAACAGGTCTATTATTTACAAAATATTCCACATCTGCCGAACTATTGATATGACGAATCGTCGCGCGGACATTCGCATAGCGAGAACTCTGTGTGTAAGGCGTTGATGTTGGGATGCGTACTTCTATTTCTGGCTTTTTAGGCTGGCTTGATTTCGCATTCAAATTCCATTCAAGACCTAAAGACGTGTAGTGATAAATATCATTTTTAGTATCGCCCCATTGGTGACCGTCCAGTAGATTACTACGTGCAAAAGTCGTACGATGACCTGCCATTATTGCAAAATTTGGTGTCAGTTGATAACCTAATTCTACACCTAAAGATGGCATCCAATCTATTCTCCCACCGTCGCCAAATCCGTCTGCATTCGTCTCAAAATAACCATCTAAAACGCCATCCTTTAAACGGGTTACCGTTTCTCTTTTTGATAAATCGGTAGAAACATTAAGATAATCATCGTAATAAGGCGCGTCTGTATCAGAATTAATTTGGTCATTACGCGTGAAGTAATAGTCTAAACCAACACCTCCGTACAAGCCAACTAAGACACCCGTTCTTTCACGCAATTTATTTAAGCGAAAAACTCCTTCTAAGGATAATTCACCCAAATCTGTCCTATGATTTTGATAAACAAAACCATTATCGAGGGTTACAGGATAATTGGTGTAATCTGGCGCGCCCTCTCTTTCTCCGTTCAATGCTTCATTTTGAGCGATATCAAATGATTTTTCCCCGTCAAAACCTAACATTTTCGCATATAAAAGTCGTCCACGCACATCAAAAGATAAAGGTGCTCCTGGACGGTAGTATAAATTTTTACCAAAATTCAATCCTACTCCAAAGCCGTCAAAGCTGGTGCGAATATCACTGGATTGATAAGCCCAACCGCCGTTAATACCAAAAGTATAGTAACCTTGTTTTGGATGATAAAATGTGCCTTCGCCACTATTCTGAGCTTGCAGAAGTAGTGCGAATAAAACGAAGAAAAGGGTAAATACTGATTTTGTGTTGTACGATTTCATAAGCGATTCTTTTAGGTTGTGAAAAAGAATTAAGTACGTGACATTATTTATGTGGGTAAATTTGAGAGAGAGATTTTTTCGTTAGTTTTCTTTTAAAAATCGTTGCATGGTCTGCATCACGGAACTATTTTTAAGAGGAAAATAACGGAAAAAGACCCTCTCAAAATGCCCAGATAAATAGTGTCACGTACTTGTATGGTTTGTACGAGAAACACGAAGAGATGGGTGCTTTGTTACTATGATTTGATTTTATTAACCTATTGGTAACGATTTTTTAGTTGATAGTTGTGAGCCTGTCCCGCATTTTTATCGGGATTGTCCGTTGACGGTGGCGTACCTTTGGATGATCTGGTATTCGCTCTTTATGCGACTTTTTCTTTTAGCTTTATCTTGCGCCGCTGGACGCCTAAAGTGTAATCTTCACTTTGTATCAATTTGATAATTTGCTTGTATTGTTTTTTCTTATTCCAAAAATCTGCTCCTTCAACATCTATAATTAAAACAGGAATATCTGTTACCGTGCGGAAAAAATCGAAGTACGCATTTTGAAGAGAAAGTAAATATTCTGCTTTGATGTCCTTTTCGTATTCGCGTCCACGATTTTCTATATTCTTCATCAAATCTTCGACTGGACGGTGCAAATAGACTAATAAATCTGGTTTACGAAATGTGGCATTTAAGACATTAAACAACCGCTTGAATAGGCGATACTCTTCGTCAATCAGATTATTTTTTGCGAATAAAAGCGTTTTGATAAAAAAGTAATCTGAAATAGTAAATTCTTGAAAGAGAGAACGCTGAGAAAGAAATTCTTGCAATTGCTTGTGTCTTTCGGTCATGAAGAACAACTCTACTTGAAAAGCGTAACGTTCTGGATTTTTGTAGAAATAAGGAAGGAATGGATTATCTGTAAATTGCTCCAAAATCAACTGTGCCCCAAAATCCTTTTCCATCATCTTACACAATGTCGTCTTACCAGCTCCGATATTGCCTTCGATAGCGATGAATTGATGTGGAAAAGATTTTTTCATAAGAATAGTGTAGTTTTTTGTCTTGTTGATTAGTTGATTGGTTTATTATGTTGACTGTCAATAACTTAATCAACACAATTAACATAATCAACTATTCAGTTTATATTTTAGTCTAACTGAATAACCTCCGAGTCGTCTTTTGAATTCCAAAATAACTCTTCATTTGGTAAATTTAAAATAGGGTGTACATAGTCTGGTGCGATTTCCAGCAAAGGTATTAAAACAAAATTACGCTCTTGAATGAATGGGTGAGGAATTTTCAAATGAGGTAAATTAATCACTGCATCATTGTAGTACAAAATGTCAATATCGATAATTCGAGTGCCCCATTTCTCTTCACGTACACGCCCCATATGCAATTCAATCTCTAATACTTCTCTTAAGACTTCTTCAGCATCGAGAGTTGTCGTCACAGACAAGACTTCATTGTAGAAATCTGGCTGGTCCGTCAATCCCCAAGCAGCCGTTTCATAAGTCTTTGACCTTTGGATAACGGGACCAACTTTTAGATTTATCAGACCTTCTGCGTCCAACAAATTCTTACGTCGGTCGCCCATATTTGTACCTATTCCGAGATAAACATGATGCAGTTTTGCCATGATTGCAAAGGTAATATTTAGATTTTAGAAAAGAGATATTAGCCTGTCCCGCATTTTAATCGGGGATGTTAGACTTTCAAAAAAATACATTTTCAAGTATCTGAAATTTGCCTGCTGTCAAGAAAGATAGGCAGGAATTTGGCAAAACCGACCGATTGGTTTATTTTTACACCATCAAAATATTCCTTTCTTTCATTAGACATCATACCTCTATTAAAATCAACGCATTATGCCTTTATTAAAAATACCGACCAATCAGTCTGAACTTCAAGCAGCTTTGACTGTTTCGTTCCAAGATATAATAGATTTATCCATTGCAGTTAATGAAGAAAAGTTTTACGAAGAAAAAAATGGCAAATGGAGTATTGGAGGGAATGTTGACCATTTGGCGATGAGTAGCTTTGAAATTGTGTCGATGACAGCAAAACCAAAGACGATGTTTGAGCAATTTGGAAAAGCAAAAAAACCTTCGCGTAGCTATGCAGAATTGGTAGCAACTTATAAGGAAGTTTTGAGTAAAGGACGGAAAGCGCCTACGGATTATTCTCCCGTGCCCAATGCACCAAAAAGTCGAGAAGAGCTACTAAAAAGCATTGGAATACTACAAGCAAAACTGGAAAAAAGAATTCCTGAATATTGGACGGAAGAAGAATTAGATACATATCGTCTTCCGCATCCTGCTATGGGAATGATGACGATGCGAGAAATTTTGGCTTTTACAGTTTTGCATAATTATCATCATTTGGAGGCAATGAAAAAAATTGCGAAGGGGTAGATTGGTTATTTGGATAAAAGATATGCCATATTTTACTTTTCGCAAATGTATTGACAATCAGTTTTTTAACTGCTTTCTATAAATGCAAATATGGCATATCTGAGTTCATAAAATTGTTGATTACTTTCAAATATAAAACAAACTATAAATGACTAAAGCGGAAAGAACACGAAATAAAATCATTGAACAATCCGCAGAATTGTTTAACAGAAAAGGCTATGCTGGTACTTCTTTGAAGGATATTATGAAGGAGACGGGTTTGTCTAAGGGTGGTTTGTATAGTCATTTTTCGGAAGGGAAAGAGGAGATTGCGATTGCGGCATTTCATCATGCGGTGAAGGTAGTTTATGGTGCGATAGGCAGGCGAACGCATGTGATAGACAATACAATTGATAAGTTAAAGACCGTTGTTTTTTACTACCGTGAAAATATTTTTACGCCGCCAGTTGAGGGAGGGTGTCCAATTCAGAATACGAGTGTGGATGCAGATGAAAATAATCCTGCTTTGAAAAAAGAAGTAAAAGCAGTTTTAGATGGTTGGCAAGAACGGATTATTCATACTTTGAACAAGGGTATTGAGCGAGGAGAAATCCGAGCGGACATTGACAAAGAGGAATTTGCCGTCTATTATATTGGTGCGATTGAAGGAGGTATTTTAGTAGCACGTGCGCATGGAGATACCAAATATTTTGACATTATGGCAAAGCATTTATTACAAAAGATAGAAGAAATCAAAAAATAAATATGAAATATGAAGTATGAAATATGAATGTATCAAGTTGACATTCATATTTTATATTTCATACTTCATATTTTAAAAACGATGTTATGGAAGCGATGAAGACAAGAAAAGTATTGGAATCAAATTGGCAAGACCCCGTTGCAGATAAACCTGTGCGTTATCCTGCTTTTGCTTTTCGGATGGTGCGGTTTTTATTTGGGACTTTGGGGCATATTTTTCCGAAGCGAGCAGCTAAAATTGCTTACAATATTTTTTCAACTCCGCGAACGCGTGCGAAGCACAGGGTTTCTGATGAAATTTTGGAGAGTGCAAGAATATTTGAGGTTTTGTATGGCAAGCAAATGTTAAAAGGATATGAGTGGGGAAAAGGCGAGAAAACTATCCTTTTAGTACATGGTTGGGAAAGTCGTGGAACGGCTATGCGTAGTTTTGTGCGTAGTTTGACAGCAGCGGGTTTTCGGGTGGTAGCTATGGACGGGCCAGCACATGGTAATTCGGACGGGAAGAGTACAAATCTACCTCATTTTGGCGGAGCGATTCGTGCATTTATCAATCAGATTGGTAATGTGCATGGCATCATCACACACTCCTTTGGTGGCGCATCGACGATGTACACTTTAGGGACTTTGGATACTTCGATTTCGATAGAAAAGTTGGTTTTGACTGGCGTTCCTAATAGCATTAATTTAGTATGGCACAATACCGTAAAAACACTCAATCTACCAGACAAAGTTGCTAAACATTTCAAAAAGATATTAGAAGAAAAGGTAAATGCACCTATGGAAAAAGTGGATAGCGCAGAAATGAAAAACCGCATGAATGTCGGAGAAGTTTTGATTGTCCATGATACTGAAGACGCCGTTGTTCCTTTTTCGGAAGGGGAGAAAAATTATCGAGATATTGATAATTCGAGCTTATTGGAAGTGCGTAATTATGGGCATTATCGGATGCTTAAGAATCCTGATTTGGTGCGGGCTGTTGTTGATTTTGTGTTGGAGTAACAAAACAATTTTGAATTTTGAATGATAAATTTTGAATGCCCAGCGTGTCTGCATTCAAAATTCTACATTCAAAATTCAAAATTAATTAATGCCCTTCTCCTCAAACAAATATCTCCAAATTCTCAAAGACCTCATCTAATACATCAAAAGACTTAAAACCAACTTTCTCCTCTTCTCCTCCTTTCACATGAATACCAAGCGGAATAATACTCTCTAAGAATTCATCAATCATATCACCTGAGAAATCTACTCCGATGATAATTTGAAATTCTTGACACAATTCTTTGATGAAATCAACGGTAATTTGTTCGCCCTTTTGCAATACTTCCCAAGTAAAATTACTCTTAGAAAAATCCAATAAAAAAGTATCTGTATAAGCCGCAAAGTCAGAAAAATGTTCCGCAATATCTTCTTCTGTCGTGTCGTTTTGCACCACAAATTCCTTGATAATAGAAATATCTTTTAAGTCCATAGCGGTCGAAGTATCCACCAACATCCCCAATTGAACAGCCTCTAAACCCACCAATTCTACCGCAGCCAAAATATCCGCAGACGAGTGCGTTGCGCCAAATTCACCGACAATTTTTACACCGTCCACCCATTCTTTTATCGCAATCATATTTTGCACAGGAATATGCTCTTCCGAACCCGCATCAAAATCAAAACCCAACCATTCTGCCTCCCAAGCCGCGAAGTAACGTGCATCTGTTAGATTGGTTATTGAACTCGCCTTTACCTTTGTTTTTAGCATTTTTTCTTAGTTTTGT
>CAZQTE010000181.1:0-10929 GCA_964595615.1 uncultured Saprospiraceae bacterium | reverse complement strand
TGAAAGATTTTAGTCTATCAGTTAGCAGCTCTTAAAAAAAGGATAGGACATTTTAAATACTTGAGAAAAAAAGAAAAATGGTAATTGACATTATACTCATTATTTTTATGATTTATGGCTTTTGGATTGGTTTTTCAAAAGGCATCATTGGAACAGTGTTTACTGTTTTGTCCTATGTATTTGGAGGCTTAGCGGCGATGAAATTATCGCCAAGCGTCACTCGTTTATTAGAAGAACAACTTTCGCCATCGCCTTTGATGTTCATCTTAGGGATTATTTTGACTTTTATTGGAACAATGGCTTTATTGCGACTTATTGGGCGTAGTTTAGAAGGTGTTTTACAATCTGTGAATATCAATATCATTAATCAAATCATGGGAGGGACATTATCCGCTGCTTTTATGATATTGATTTTTAGTATTTTGATGAGTTTTGGCGAAGCTTCAAAAATGGTAGATGATAAAACAATACAAACATCAATGTCTTATCCTTATGTCAAGGAATTTCCAAAACAGATGAAAGTTGTCTTCGAAAAAGCAAAACCTATCTTCCTGACTTTTTGGGATGAGAGCACAGAGTTTATGGATAGGGTAGAGGAAATGACTGAAAAGACGGATGGTAATCCTGATATCTTTGATATTGAAGATACCAAGCCAAATGACTAAGAGTTTGATAAATATTTAGACAAGCTCAAACGAAAAATGCCGAACTCATATTAATGAATTCGGCATTTTCTATATAAATGAAAATATTAGTAGATTAAAAAGTCCAATATCTAACATCTTTTTTACTCACTATCTGGTGTCGTTTCTTCAGTTGGAGTAGCTTTTCTTCTTTCGACTACTTCATAAAGTCCTGAAGCTACACGCTCGTCGAATTCCGCTTTGGGAACAGGCATTTTACGATTTAAGCCTACCATATAAACGGTTACTGTATTAGATGTTTCTTTAATTATTCTCACTTTGATACTGCGTGACATATCGAGTTTGTTTTATATAACAGAGTCGGACATCATGCAAGGAAAATTTCCTAAAACTCTGAAAATTAAATTTGAAAATGCTGTTAATATAATACCTAAAACAACAAAATATAGACACCTAAAAGGTAGACTTTTGTGAATGAAGCATCAAACACTTGAAGTCTAATATTTAAAATCTCTTATAAAAAAAAGTTGTTTGTTTTCACTTGGAAAAAGAATATTCCTTAATCTTTCTCAGGAGTAGGAGTAGAGGTGTCATCAAAGTTTTTGCCATTATAACAACCTAACCATTCTGCACGTTTTCCTACTTTTTTGTAACTCAAAAAGATGCGTACTGCTTCTTCCTTAGCTGCGCGGTTAATTAATATAGTCTGGTGACCTGAGTAAACGTTGAAATAGTACTTTCCTACTCCTATCGGATACTTCTTATTCATAAAAAAAAATTTAATGACAAGTCTGGCTTCATCGCTTACGTGAGCAATATTTTAAGAAATAGCCATTCTTAATGAAAATTGAAATTGTCCCAGTATTTTGGGAAAGGATAATGATACGGACTTTATATTGCCTGACCAAATTTGCTTAATGATTTTCATTAAAACAAGGCTTGTTTTGACAATACCTTAATATTAACGCTATAAATTGTCTTATTGTTGAGGACTTGTAGTTTTTTTTCAGTTTTAATTGAACAAATCTTCTTTTTATCAATTTTATTAAGTTTTGATCATTTAAATTAGACTTTAAATCTAAAACCAACACCATGAATATTTTCAATTTTTATCGATGCATCTAACTTCAAATATTTGCGTAAACGGGATATGAAAACATCTAAACTGCGACCCAAAAAGTAGTCGTCTTCTCCCCATATCCGTTCTAAAATATCAGAACGTTTGAGTACTTGATTTTTATTTTCAATTAGAAATTTGAGTAGGTCAGCTTCGCGTTGAGTAAGGGTTTTCGTTTTGTCAGTATGTTTGAGGGCCAAGTTCGGATAGTCGAATTCGAATGTTCTTAAACGAAAATTATTAGTTGTTTGTTTTTCTGTAATATTACGGCGACGTAGAAAAATATCTATTTTTAGCATCAACTCCTCTATGCTGAATGGTTTTGTTATATAATCATCTCCTCCGAGTTTAAGCCCTCGCAGTTTATCTTCTTTCAAAGACTTTGCAGTGAGGAAGATAATAGGCGTTTGTTTATCAAATTTTCTGATTTCCTCTGCTAAGGTAAAGCCGTCTTTTTCAGGTAACATCACATCTAAAACTGCTAAATCAAATCCACCAGCTCTAATGGCCTCAGATGCAGAATTTCCGTCTACACAATGCGTGATTGTATAGCCTTGCTGTTCCAGATTGTCACGTGTGACAAAACCTAAACTTTCGTCATCTTCGACATATAATAGATGTGCATTCATTTTCTTTTATTTTTGTGTGAGAGTGCAGAAGACCTCTAGCTGTCTTGTCTTACTACATGATAATTCTGAAGGTAGTTCCTATACCTTTTTCGCTTTCCAATTCTACCTTCCAGCCATGCGAACGACAAATATTTTTTACATAAAATAATCCTAAACCAAAGCCTTTGACATTATGAACATTTCCAGTAGGTACACGATAGAATTTCTTAAATATCTTCGCTTGTTCCTCCTTAGATATTCCAATACCTTTATCTTGTACTTCTAAATAGACTTTTCTCCCTCTCTTGTAAGTTTTAACTACAACATCAGGTTTTTCCTTGCTATATTTTGTAGCATTATCTAAAAGATTGTGGAGGATATTGTTGAGGTGCAAGCGGTCTGCTTTGATTATAGCATTAGGTGTATTCAAATCTGTTGATAAAATTCCGCCAAGTGCTTCAATATTTAATCGCGTTCCGCTTAAGATTTCGAGTAAAAAGGCTTGTAAGACAATTTCTTCTTTGTTTAATTTAAAATTATCCTGCTCAATTCTGGCAATTTGTAATACTTTCTCCACTTGATTATTTAAACGCGTATTCTGGTCTTTGATAATACGGGCGTACTGTGTCAAGCGAGAGTCGTCTTTAATCTTTGGATTATTTAAAAAAGTATCAGCCGAGATTTTAATGGTACTAATAGGTGTTTTAAATTCATGTGTCATGTTGTTAATGAAATCCTTCTGCATTTCAGAAAGGCGTTTTTGTTTCAAAATAACAAACATGGAATACATGAAAAACAGACTGGTAATCAATAAAATAAAGGTCAGAAATAATGTCGGACGCATATTATTTAAAATCCAATTGCCGCGATTCGGAAATGTAACACCAAAATAATATTCAAAGTTTTCATCATCATAAACAGGCAGCCCTTCTCGTTTGTCATTTGTTTTATCTGCTTTGGGGTCATAGGTAATCAATTCTCCCCAAACCATATTTTTACTCGAACAATTGTAGATACCATATTGAAATTCCTCTGTCAAACCTACAGTTTCCATTTCACTCCGCAGGAAATACTCTAAATTGCTCGCGTTAATATTATCATTGACATTAACAACGTAGAAGTTAGGTGAAACCTGATTAATCAAATCATACTCAGGTAGATTGCGCCCTAATTTCTCAAATTCGCCTGCTACATTTAACAAGGCAATATTCACTTTCTCATGAAATTCTTCTTCTTTTAAATCCCAAATATTAGTCACCCACCAAGTCTGTGCAGCAATAATACTCAGAATGGCCAAAGTGCCGAAAACGACAATACGTATGACAATTTTATTGTTCAAATTCTTTTAATATGAATGATAAGTAAAAGTTATTGAATTACTTTTACTAAAATATGAATATTTAGGATTTCCTATGCCTCGTATTGTTTATCGAAAAAACAGAACAATCCCAGATTGAGTAACATAATAAGGAATAACATAATAACTAATCCAACGTAAAGCTAAGCGATATAGATGGAAAAAGCGAGCCATTAACGACCAATTAACAGCTATTAACAGCTCTCATTTGCTGAAAGGATGGTACTTTTGCAATTCACAACAGAATATTCCAATGAAAAATATTTTTATACTATTTATTTTATTCTTCTCTCTTGGGCTGTCAGCACAGTCCGTTACTGATTTGGAAAAGCAACTTTCGACAGCAACATCAGTGTCTGAAAAGTTAGCTTTGAAGTATCAAATTGCATCGATTTTAATCAGTAAGGATAAGGATAAGGCTGAAAAATACGCAAAGGAAGCTTTTAAATTAGCTCAGGATAAGAAAGACGTCGGAATGCAAACGGAGGTTTCTTATTTGTTAGGACGTATCTATGCAAAAAAGCGGAATGATAGAAATGCTAAAGTATGGTTTGAGAGTTCTTTGAAGCATGCAAAGCAGAGCGAGAACGTTGACTTTATTGTCAAGAACGTTGAGAAAATAAGCGATATCTATGTAAAAGATAGAAAGTTTCGTGATGCTTATAATGTCGCGAAAGATGCCTTTCAGTATTTTAGCACAACTGGTATGAGTTTGGGGGAAATGCAGAGTAATTATGATGTGCAAAAAGCGAAAATTAGTAGACAAGAGCGAGACTTATTAAAGCAAAAAGCGCAGTTAGAAAAGCAAATTGCCATCTTAGAGCGGGACAGAAGTGATTTATCTAAAAGTAACTCAAATCTATCGCGTAAGACAAAAGAGTTAGAGGAAGAAAAAGTACAAATTCAAGATGAAAAGTTGTTGGTGGAAGAAGAGAAAGAACGTATTGAGGAAGTTGTAAATCAACAAGAGGACCGAATTAGTAATTTATCAGCGAAACAGTTAAAGACGGAATTGAAAAATGAGAAACTCGCTCGTCTAACGGCCGAAAGTGAGAATAAAGCCAAGGAGGCAAAATTAGAATTACAAAAAGCAGAAATCGCTGGAGAACGTAATAAATTAGCGGTTTATGGCTTAGGAGGATTGGCACTTTTATTGGTTTTGACGGCACTTTTACTGTATTCTCGTTACCGTTCAAAAAAGAAATCAGCAAAAGAACTAGCAGATAAAAACCTCCTGATTGAGGAAGAAAAACAACGTTCAGATGAATTGTTGTTGAATATTTTACCTGCTCCAATTGCTGCTGAATTAAAAGAATTTGGACAAGCAAAAGCGCAAAAATATAATGATACCACAGTCCTCTTTACGGACTTTAAAAACTTTACGAGCATTGCAGAGAAACTAACTCCAGAACAATTAGTAGAGGAGTTGGATACTTGTTTCAAAGCCTTTGATTTTATCATTAGCCAATATGAAGATATTGAAAAAATCAAGACAATTGGAGACGCCTACATGGCAGCAAGTGGCTTAGTCCCACGCAAAACTCTACCAACTAATATGGTGAAAGCTGCGCTAGAAATGCAAGAGTTTTTAGATGAAATAAAGGCAGAAAGACAAGCTAAAGGATTGCCATTCTTCGAGGCAAGAATTGGTCTACACACAGGACCTGTCGTTGCAGGAGTCGTGGGCGTCAAGAAGTTTGCTTATGACATCTGGGGTGATACGGTTAACATCGCTGCCCGCATGGAAGCCAACTGTGAACCTGGACGTGTCAATATCTCAGAAACAACGAGAAACTTGGTTCAATACAAATTTGATACAATACACCGAGGCAAGATAATGGCGAAGAATAAAGGGGAAGTGGATATGTATTATGTGTCGTAAAAGATGTTAGTAAAAGTTATTGAATTACTTTTACTTAGAATAGTTTGTGTGGTTTGAAATAGTTAGAGTTGTTCGTACTTCGTACTTCGTACTTCGTACTTCGTAAATCGTACTTCGCCTTATGTTTTCCTTTCGTAAACTGAATGAAAAATTGACAGCAGCACAGAAAAACGTTCCACAGGATGCGTCTTTTCGGTCGATGCTGTGGGCGCGTTTTCAGAAGAATAGATTGGCGATTTGGTCTTTGCGATTTTTGTATTTTTTAGTTTTTATAGCTCTTTTTGCCAATATTCTGGCGAATGATAAACCACTTTATTGTAAGAATGCAGAGGGCAGTCAATTTCCTGTTTTTAGAGAAATGGGTATCAATTTAGGACTATTAGAATCCAATGGAAAATTTCTTCTCACCAAATGGCGAAATCAAAAGTTTGACACGGCTATTTGGCCACTCATTCCGTACTCTTCTACTGCTACAGATTTTAAAAATGGGAAGTATAAAAGTCCATTTGACGAGCAAAATGTTCCGTCTTTTCGCTGGCGTCATCACTTTGGGACAGACCAAGTTGGGCGAGATGTAACTGCGGGTATGATACACGGTACGCGAACGGCATTATTTGTTGGATTGATAGCAATGTTGGTGGCGAGTATAATTGGTGTTTTCTTTGGAACGCTGGCGGGTTGGTTTGGCGATAAAGATTTTAAGATTTCGCGTATTCGCTTGATAATGAATTTGTTGGCTATTTTTCCTGCCTTTTTTTATGGTTTTTCGACGCGCTCATTTATCGTAAGTGAAGCAGAAAATTCTGGTGTAGAAGCATTGATAAGTTTCGCTATTTTTATAGGTATATTTGTACTCTTTAATTTATTAGCAAAGCCTTTTGAACGCATTCCAGCCTTGAATAAATCGGTAACTATTCCTTTGGATTTACTCATTATGCGTCTGATAGAAGTTATGAATTCTATCCCTGTCTTGCTTTTACTTTTAGCCTCTGTAGCTGTACTTACTAAGCAATCTATTCTTACCACAATGGTCATTATAGGTTTGATTGCTTGGACAGGAATTGCTCGTTTTTTAAGAGCGGAATTGATGCGAATTCGCAAATTAGAATATATTGAAGCAGCCCGTGCTTTAGGACTCAACAACCGACAAATCATCTGGCGACATGCCTTACCAAATGCCTTAACACCAGTATTGATTTCAATCGCATTCGGTATTGCTGGCGCAATACTTTTAGAGGCGAGTTTATCTTTTCTTGGAATTGGCGCGAGTGCAGACGATATGACTTGGGGAAAAATTCTACGCAGTTCGCGCGATTATTTTAGTGCCTGGTGGCTGGCAGTGTTTCCTGGTACTGCGATATTTTTGACGGTGACAGTCTTTAATTTGATAGGAGAGGGATTAACCGATGCCTTGGATAATTAAAATGGTTTGAGTCGTATTCAAACAACTCAAACCATTCTAACTATTTTCTAACTCTTACGCTTCTTAGGAATACGTTTCTTCTTCATCTGCTTATTCGTCATGGTCTTTGGAAAGACGCCAGAAGATGCTTTTCTCTTTGGCATTCCTGCTTTATTCAATTTAGATTTTGTTGACTGTTCTAAAGAAGGACAGCCTACTTTTTTTGAACAAGAAGTCATTGTTGTCGTTGCAAAAGCAAGTACAAAACATAGACTTAAGAAACCAATTATCTTTTTCATAGAATTATTTTTAAAGTAGTATGAGGCTATCTCTTCGAATCTGATACGCCATGTTACGATGAACACGTTTCATTCTGAACGAATGTTACATCGGAGTGCAAAGATAAGGAAACTTAGAAGAGCGTGCTTGAATTTAACGTCTTCCTCCTATCAAATTACTTCAAAATCATCACCTACGGATATGACTGGTGCAGCCCCAGCAGGCACTTCACAACTGAAACGAACGCCAAATTTCACCTGTCTATCCGTCGCATCTCTACGAAAAGTTGTTAATACTTTCAATGGTTCAGATTGTACGGCACCTGTAAATTGGTCGGTATTAATCAAAGGACAACGACCACATAACTCTACATGATTACATTCGACACCAGCTAATTTTATCTGAGCCCAATTGTCTTCTTCAAAAGCCTTTGTGCCCGTAAAAATAACATTTGCGCGGAAGCGATTCAAAGGAACAGCTTTATCTAATCTCTTATTGAAATCCGCCATGCTGGCTTCATTTGCAATCAAAAGTGGTGATTTATCAGCGAAACTGGCAATATTTTTTACGGTGCCTTCATCTGTTGTCTTCGTACGAATATTTTCTTCTGGTAAGAAGACCAAACTACATTTTTGTCCTAAGACCTCTGTTAAATAAGCATCAATTTCATCTCCAACGCGCTGCACTTCGCAGTCATTCGACCAGACTTTAGAAGGGAAATTTTCGCCGTAGCTTTTTTTGATAGGAATAGAGGCAGTTTTACCCGTAGGACGATGTCTGAAGTGGAGTCTTCCGTCTTTTATATCTGTTAGAATTTGAGTCATGGCAGGTACTGTACGCTGTGTGATAAATGTGCCGTCATTGTCCAAAATCATCCAATTTCGGTCGTATTGTAGTCCTTTTTTGGTGAGGATAGATGATTTGACAGAGAAGCCGCCGAGTGATTTGACGGGATAGATGTGTAGTGCTGTGATTTTCATGCTGCAAACTTAGGGTATCTTGGGGTAAATGGCTTTGATTTTTTGAAATACTTTTGCCTTGATTGAGAAATCAGTATCTTTATTTCATGATAGATAAAAGACTGACTGAAGACAGAAAATATACTCATGCTGAATTTGACCAATTGATGCAGGAAATAGATTGTAAAATTGAGTATCACGCAGGACGCATTCAAATTGCAGAAGTAGAACATCCTAATCATAATAAAATACCGCCAAATGTCTCAGTTTTACTGCGTAAATCTTTGGACGAAAATAAATATTTTCCATTTGGCGGGGGACAGGGTATTGCTATTGAAAAGTATGACCGTTACCTTTTTCCTGATATTTCGGTTTCTTGTGTTGAAGAGAAATTTGTGAGAGATTTGTATTTAGAAAATCCCGTCGCCATTATCGAAGTCTCATCTAAAGCGACCGTTGCTAGAGATACTGGTGAGAAAATGTTGTACTATTTTTCTATAGCTTCTTTGAATGAATATGTCATTATCTCTTCTACAAAACCTCTTGTTATTGTTTATTCTAAAAAGGGTGACGAGTGGATAACGACTATTTTTGCGGGCTTAAAAAATAAAATTCATCTACCCAATCTTAACTTGGACATTGAAATGAAAGACATTTATCGTCGTGTTAAAGATTTGGAAAAAATCAAATAACGAAATTCAAATTTTGCAACGCTTTTGAACTTGAATTTGAGACTTGCATTTGCATTTTCAAATCGCCTCTCCAACAAACTGCATCTCATACAAATTCCGATAATGCCCACCTTCCACTTGTAATAATTCTTCATGCGGACCAAACTCCTGCACTTCACCTTTATGCAAAACCATGATATTAGTCGCGTGGCGAATCGTCGAAAGTCTATGTGCAATAATAAATGAAGTCCGCTTCGCAATTAATTTTTCAATAGCATATTGAATAACTGCTTCCGTCTCTGGGTCAACTGAAGAAGTCGCCTCATCCAAAATCAAAATATCAGGATTATAAACCAGCGCGCGAACAAAGGAAATCAACTGACGCTGTCCCATAGAAAGTGTAGCGCCTCGTTCCATGACTTCATAGTCATATCCGCTAGGCAATTTCTCAATAAACTCATGTGCGCCAATCATTTTTGCCGCCTCAATAACTTCCTCGCGTGTGAAATCAGGATTACGCAAAGTAATATTTTCTAAGACCGAACCAGAGAATAAAAACACATCTTGCAAAACCACCGCAATCCGCGAACGTAAAGCATCCAAAGTGAAATCACGGATACTTTTATCATCAATTTTGATATCGCCTTTTTGTATTTCATAAAAGCGGCTGAGAAGATTAATAATCGTCGTTTTTCCAGACCCCGTACTGCCTACGATTGCTAAAGTTTCTCCAGGATTTACTCTAAAACTCAAATCTTTTAAAATCCATTCTTTCGCATTATAAGCAAACCAAACATCCGAAAATTCAATTTTTCCTTCTACTTTTTTCGGTTCTAAAGTGCCTTTGTCTTCAATAACATCTGTACGGTCAATGACTTTAAAAACGCGTTCTGCTGCTATTAAACCCATTTGCAGGGTATTAAAACGGTCAGCCAACATTCTAATTGGTCGAAATAGCATGCTTAAATAAATCGGAAAAGCAACCAATGCACCCAACGAAACAGTATCAGCAATCACACCACGCGCACCCCACCAAACCATGAGTCCCAATGCTGTTGCAGAAATGATTTCCACTACAGGAAAAAAGACCGCATAATAGAGAATACTATTCAAGTTGGCTTGTGTATATTCTCGATTTATTGCTTTAAATTTATCTCCTTCTTGTTTTTCTGCATTAAAAATCTGCACGATGCGCATGCCCGAAATACGTTCTTGCAAAAATGCATTCATCACCGAAATCTGTGTCCGTACAACTTGGTAAGAAGCCTTTACTTTTTCTTTAAAAATATAAGTGGCAATAATCAAAAAAGGCATTGTCGTCAGACAAATCAAAGTCAATTGCACGGAAGTCGAAAACATCACCGCCAAGACCACAAAAACCGTCAACAAATCCGCAATAATTGTAATCGCACCTTGTGAAAAAACAGTATTTATCGTTTCAATATCATTAATCGTCCGAGTAGTCGAAGTCCCGATAGGAGTGGTATCAAAATATTTTAAACGTAGGCTGGAAATATGATTGAATACACGAACACGGAGGTCTTTGATGACTGATTGACCTAAGACAGAAGTGGAATAAATAAAGGTATAACGTAAAATACTTTCGGTAATTAAAGCAGCAATAAAAAGCAAAGCCACTTTCGTCATTCCAGGAATATCGTATTGAAAAATGTAGTCATCCACCATGATTTGCACCAACTTTGGACGCAAAACAGACAGCAAAGCTAAGGCAATCGACAGTATCCCTGCCGAAATAAACAGAGAACGATAAGGCTTTGCCAATCCAATGACTCTGCCTAAAAGTTGATAATCAAATTTTTGCTTTGGCTTTTTTTCTTCCATAGATTGATAACTCTCTTCCATTTATTCAAGAAGCCCGAATAGAAATAACGTTGGGAAGAATTTATAGTTGAGTGAGAAGGCATTTTCTTCAAAAAATGCGTGCTTTTAAGTGAACAAAGCCCACCAACAATCAACTACCAACCACCAACTAAGTAAGTGACGTTATTT
>CAZQTE010000180.1:0-10943 GCA_964595615.1 uncultured Saprospiraceae bacterium | reverse complement strand
AAAAATAAACCACTCATTATCAAATACTTATAAAAAGTGTATAGGAGTGAAAGGAGTAACAAAAAATAACCAATAATTAATAACCAATAACAATTCCACTCACTCAAAAGAATGCACTAAAATTGATTATTATTTACGCTCAAAAACAAAACTATTCAAGCTCTCCCAGCGGCAAAGGCTCATAATTCCGATTAATAATCGGCAAAATTATCAAACCAATCAAGCCATAAAGCACATTACAACCAATATTTATAGAGAAGAAAAGGATGATGGAAAAAGAGAATGCATCCGCGCCGTCAATCCCATAAAACTGTACTAAAGCTGCCGTCACCAATGCATTATAAGAACCTAATCCACCCGGAGTAGGAATCACAATTCCCAAAGCACCTGTCACGAAAATAATTAAACCAGCTAATGGCGTCAATTCTGCCGTAGGAGCAAAGGCGAAAAATCCTAAATAAGTCATTAGGAAATACATAAACCAGATATTGACGGTGTGGAAAAGGAATTGCCCTGGCTTATCTATTTTACGGATAGTTTGGACGCCTTCCCATAGCCCTTCTACTAATTCTACTATCTTTTTTACCAAAGGAATTTGCGAGACTTTTTCCCAGTTTTTCCAGATTAAACCCGCTGCAATTATTCCGAATATAGCTAAGCCAATTCCTATTTTTACTAATAATGGTAATCCATCGGCTCCACTTTCTGCACTATTTTGCGACTCTAAAATGAAATTCCACAGCTTATCAAACTCTAATGTAAAGGCTAATGCCATTACGACTAAAAGCGCCAACACGTCTGTAATCCGTTCCGTCACAATTGTCCCTAAAACTTTTTCAACGGGCATTTTCTCATAACCAGAAAAAGCAGCAGGACGCATAATCTCACCAATACGCGGAAAACCTAAATTCGCAAAATATCCAATCATCAAGGTAAAAAAGGCATTCACAGGACGCGGCGAATAGCCTAATGGTTTTAACAATAATATCCAACGCGCCGCACGCGAGAGATTACTAATCGTATAAACTCCAAGTACTGCCAATATCCAAGACCATTTTACTTGACTAAAATCTCTAATTATCTTTTCTAAGAAAGTACCACATTCTTCAACAGATTGACCTTTTTGAGCACAGTCTTCTATCCAATTTGCATTCTGACTGCGATAAACCAAATATAGGATACCTAATCCTAATCCGAAAAAAAGGATAATTTTGAGAATGTTAGTAAGTGTCTTATTCATTTCTTTAGTTGACAGTTGGAAGTTGTTAGTTGGAAAGGCGCGCAAAGGAAAACTCCAACTATTAAGAAAGGGTGAACTCGTGTGAGTTCACCCTTTCTATTGCAAAGATAAATTTCTTTGCTGCACCAAAGGTAATTCAGTGCAAAGTATTTAGCATTCTTTAGTCGTTACTCAACTTATACAACTTGGTTATTGTCGTCTGGGAAGATTGCGATTGGCTTGTAAGTCTTCGCTTCTTCTGCATCCATCCAAGCGTAAGAGATGATAATAACTAAATCGTCAATCTCCGCACGACGAGCAGCTGCACCATTCAAACAGATAGTTCCAGAGCCGCGTTCACCGCGGATAACGTAAGTTTCAATACGCTCACCATTGTTGTTATTCACAATCTGAACTTTCTCTCCTTCCAATAGGTTGGCAGCGTCCATCAAGTTTTCGTCAATCGTTATCGAACCTACATAGTTAAGATTCGCTTCCGTGACTTTAACACGGTGTATTTTCGATTTGAACATTTGTAAAAGCATAGGCGTGTCAAATGTTGAGGAAATTCATTTTGATGATCAGAATGAAATTTCCGGTTAAATTTATATTTGGTCTAAAATCTTCTCAGGAATAACTTATGCAAATGTATTTCCTTTTTCGGACTTTTAAAACCTTTTCTTTTATTAAAACGACCGAACGGTCGGTTTTGCCACAATTTTAAACAACTAATTAATTGAAAAGTTGATTTTCACTCTTATAAGACGTCGGACGATTCTATAAAATGAGTGTAGTAAACCATAGAATTACCAAGAAATTAAACAAAATAAGCGTCTGACGTCTGGCACTCGAATTTCTTGACAACAAAGCCAAGTGTCAGACATTCCCACCTAACTAAGTCTGGAGGAAATCATTAAATTCACAACTCTTTTATCGATTTAAATGTCCGACACTTACGGTTATAATTATGATTTATAGTAGTCTTTCAAAAGTTCTGGCAAATGACGAGTCGCCGCTAATTCGCGATATTTCACTCGCACCTCCCCTGCTGGATAACCAAAATAAGTTTTTCCTCCTTCCAAGTTTTTCGAAATTCCTGACTTCGCTAATATGACTACATTAGAACCTATAATCAAATTTTGCGCCACACCTACTTGTCCATACATCACTACATTATCACCGACGATTGTCTTCCCTCCTATTCCTACTTGACCTGCTAACAAACAATGCTTCCCAACTACAACTCCATGACCAATATGAACTTGGCAATCTAGCTTCGTTCCTTGACCAATAATCGTATCTCCCGAAACACCTTTATTAATCGTACAAGCTGCTCCCACTTCCACATCATTTTCAATAATCACTCTTCCTCCCGAACGCCATTTCTTGAAACCCGCTTTTGTTTTTTTATAATAAAAGGCTTCTGTACCGATTATCGCGCCTGCTTGAATAGTAACATTTTCCCCCAGTTCTGAATATTCACCAATGACTGCATTCGATTGAATATGGCAATTTGCACCAATCTTTGCTTTATGACCAATGATTACATTCGGCTCAATAATCGCGCTTGGATGCACCTCTGCGCTATCCGCTATATTTTTTGTTTGGGGAATAATTGGACGATATTCTAAAATGAGCGAGTTGTAAACTTCAAAAGGATTTTCGCAAACAAGAATAGTTTTCCCTTCAGGACAATCTGCTTTTTCATTCAATAAAATGATAGTTGCCGCAGATTTTAAAGACTTCTGAAAATATTTCTCTACATCAGAAAAGGTAATATCTCCCTCCTCTACTTTATGAATTTCATTGATGCCCGTCGCCACATTATCAGCATTTCCGATAAGTGTCGCGCCGTATTTTTGAGCTAAGTCTTTGACTGATAAGGGTGCGGGAAATTTCATATTCTTTTAAGATATTAGATTGTAGACTCAAGATGTTAGACTGCATTTTTGACTAAAATCATAAAATTAAACGCAGAGCAATCTAAAATCTAACGTCTAATATTCCCGACTGAAGTACGGGACAGGTCAACATCTCATCAAGTAAAATGCTTCAACATTATAACTTCCTTCGCTGTCAAATGTCTAAACCAACCACGTGGCATATCCTTTTTCGTCAAGCCAGCATAATACACTCTATCCAACTTTTTCACTTCATAGCCCAGATGTCCAAAAATACGACGGACAATCCGATTGCGACCAATATGAATACCAATTCCAACTTCATTTTCCTTGCCATTCCGCACATAATCCACATTGTCCACTGGCGCCAAACCGTCTTCTAAAGTCAATCCCGCAGCAATCTCTTTAATGTGTGCTTTGGTAACTGGCTTGTCAGTCGTCACTTGATAAAATTTCGTAATCTCGTGAGAAGGATGCGACAATTTTTTCGCCAAATCACCGTCATTTGTCAAAAGTAAAAGTCCCGTCGTCGCGCGGTCTAATCGCCCGACTGGATAAATCCGCTCTTGCACTTTATCACCAATAATATCCATGACCGTACGGCGATTGCGTTCATCACTCAAAGTCGTCACGGCATCTTTTGGCTTATTCATCAAGATGTAAACAAATTTCTCCTCTTGCTTGAGTTCTTTGCCTTTGTAGGTTACCTTGTCCGTCGGCAAAGCCATGTAAGAAGGATTCAATTCCACCTCACCATTCACCGAAATCTCTCCATTTTTCACCAATGCCGCAGCAGCCCGTCGCGAACAAACACCTGCATGCGCAATGTATTTATTCAAACGCATCGGTTGGTCCGTCGGCTTATCAAAGGCTGTACCTTCACTTTGCTCTGGTCCTTTGTTAAAAGGACGCGGACGCATCGGTTTTTGAAACTCTTTCTTCTTTCTTTTTGACATATTATTAGTTGTCAGTTGGTGGTTGTTAGTTGGTAGGCAAGCGTCTCAGTAATAATAACTTGAAAGTCTAAAATCTAAGGTCTATTGTCTAACATCTTATTTTAAAATGAAAGCCAAACCGCCCAAAAATGAGCCGCACTTCCCGCCAATACAAATAAGTGCCAAATCACATGATGCCACCTCATTTTTTCCCACAAATAAAAAATAATCCCCAAGGTATAAAAAAGACCGCCCAAAAACACCCAATTCAAGATACTTTGCGTGAGTGCCTCTGACATTTGCGGAATTGTCAAATAACCACTTGCGCCCATGATGCCGTATAAAAGAAGATTTACCCATTCTCGTTCGTCGGTGTAAAATAGCTTATACAACGAACCACAAAATGCCACAAACCACATAATTGATAAACTAATCCACAACATTTTACCTTCTAAAAAGAAAAAGTAAAAAGGTGTATTTGTACCCGCAATGAGCCAATATATCGCCGTTTGGTCTATGCGACGAAAAAGGTCTTTTGTCTTTGGTTTGTTAAAAGGAATGCTATGATAAAGCGTCGATGACAAATAGAGAAACATTAAAGAAAAGCCAAAAACACTCAATCCAAATATCATGTTCGGCTGTAAAGCGTCCGTCTTTTGTAGCATAAAAACCGTCGCCACAATTCCAGATAAAAAGCCTAATCCATGCGTCACCGCATTAGCTAATTCTACGATATTATATTTCTCAATCGCAACATCCTCTTCCCTATGTGTAGTCAAGTCATTCATATTTTATACTTCATATTTCATATTTCATATTTAAACCGAAAGCCACACTCCCATAAAATGCCCCGCACTTCCCGCCAAAACAAATAAATGCCAAATTACATGATGCCATTTCATCTTTTCACGGACATAAAAAAATACGCCACCAGAATAAAATAAACCACCTATCAAAACCCACATTATCGATGTTTGCGACAAAGCATCTGACATTTGAGGAATTGTTACCGCACCAGACCATCCCATTATCACATAAAAAACTGTTGAAAACCAAGGCCAACGGTCAAAGAAAAACAACTTGTAAAGTGTTCCTAACAAAACCATTCCCCAGATTATTGACAAATATAAAACTGCTTTGTTTGGTGGTAAAAACAGTAATAAAAACGGCGTATGCGTTCCTGCTATTAAAAAGTAAATCGCAATATGGTCAACTCGTCTAAATATTGCCCGCAATTCTGCTTTTTCAAAAGAAATACTATGATAAAGCGTCGATGCTAAGTATAAAAAACAAAGTGATAATCCGAAAATTGTCAATCCCCACAATACTTGTTCATCACCTGATGCGAGTCCTTTTTTATATAAAAAATAGGTGGCAATGAGGCTCATCACGAACCCAAAACCATGTGTGAGCGCATTGGCGCGTTCAACTTCATCATAAGGTGGATAAATTGTTTCTGTCATTTTTTATTTACTATTCACGACGTGGAACGACCGTGATACTATACCTCCCACTCTTTGCTGCTTCGGTAATTTGTTCCTTTAAATAAGGCGACCAAATCCCCCTTTTCATTCTTTACTTCAATACGATACAAACCGACTTTATGCGATAGATTTTCTTCTCTTGCCTCTGCAAAAAGAAGTTCGCCGACTCCAATTTTCTTTAAATGAGAAATTGAAGTATCAATCGAAACAGCATGTCTGCCAGGCGAATTACAAGCAAATGCAAATGCACTATCTGCAAAAGAAAATGAAATGCCGCCATGAACGATACCGAAACCATTTACCATTTCTGGACGCGTGGTCATTTTAATTTTGGCGTAACCTGCGCGTATTTCTACTAATTCAATGCCCAACCACTGGCTGAAAGCATCGTTTTCGTACATTTTATCGACAATTTTCTCTGCTTGCGTTTTCATTTAATTGAATTTCCCACAAAAGTATTGATTTGTCCGGTAAAACGCTTGGTTTATCTGATTGAATGGATTTATCTTACATTTTTTTCGTTATTTGCGATAGATTTTTAAAGTATGACTTAGTTTTTTTGAGAATGATTATTATGATTTGTATGATTGTTATGACTCAAAATGATAGCTCTTAATTTTAAAGTGAATTTTCGGACTCATAATTTTTTAAGTTTGAGACGAAAAGAACATAATCAACTAATCAACACAATCAACCAACACCCATGATACAAAAAGACTACATTCAACGCATGATTGAGCAAATCAGCAAAGTGCTGGGTCTGCTTATGGGTATGGATGTGCCAGAGGAGAAGATTAAGATAATTAATGAAGCTTATGCGCATTGGCTAAAAACTAATCCTGATTATCTGCGTAAATTATCACCAGATGATATTATTGAAGTTTTGGTGCGTGGCAAAGGCTACACTGTTGAACAAATGGAATTTTTAGCGGAATTAATGGCGGAGGAAGGGAAAGCAGAAGCGGAAAAAGGGAATACAGTCATTGCGGCGGATTTGTGGAGAAAATGCTTAGTTTTGTTTGATTATGTGAATGAGGAGCAGCAGTTGTTTAGTTTTGAAAGGATGGGGAAGATTGGGGAGATTAAGAGGAATTTAGAGATTTTGTGACTTTTTATGATTTTTTATGACTTTTTGTGATTTTTTACGACTCTAAAAATACATTTTCGATTTTTTGTGATTTTTTACGATTTTTATTAGTTTTACAAAATGAAAGAAAAAGTATATACTTTTGAAATGCAACTCGATTTCGACATTTCAAATTTAATCAGTAAAATAGATAGATTTGATGCTTCTTGGACTACTATTGAAAAATTACAAGGAGATGCCCTTAATCATCTAAAAACTGTCGCAACAATACAGAGTGTGGGTGCATCTACCCGGATTGAAGGTTCAAAATTGACTGATAAGCAAGTAAAAGATTTGCTGACCGATATAGATGTCAGTCAATTAATTGACCGCGACAAACAGGAAGTTGCAGGATATTATCAAGCTTTAGATTTGATTACAGAAGCATTTACTGATATTCCGATTATTGAAGGAAATATTAAAAACTTGCACAATATTCTACTTAAGTTTAGTGAAAAAGATAAGTGGCATCAAGGAGATTATAAAAAGCATTCAAACGTAGTAGAAGCAACTTTTCCCGACGGTTCAAAACAAGTTGTTTTTAAGACAACAGAGCCAGGTTATCCTACGGAAGATGCAATGCGCTCTTTAATCAACTGGTTTAATAAAAAGGATAATACACCTCCTCTTATAAAAGCAGCAGCTTTCGTTTATGATTTTTTGAGTATTCATCCTTTTCAAGATGGAAATGGTAGATTAAGTCGTTTATTAACGACACTCTTACTTTTACAATCGGGATTTTTATGGATACAATACGTCAGTTTAGAAAACGAAATTGAAAAAAATAAAAAAGAATATTACAATGTTCTTCGGAGATGCCAAGTACAAAGACCTAATGAGGATATCACAGACTGGATAGAATTTTTTCTAAGAAGTTTGCTCAACATTCAAAAGAAATTAGATGCCAAAATAAATATGGCTTCACCTTCTGAAAATCTTTCTTTGAAACAAAAAGAAATTTACATTTTCCTTTCTGAAAATCCAGAAAGTCAAATGAGTACATTAATTGCAGAAATAAATTCAAGCAAAACTGTTATTAATAAATTATTGAAAGAATTATTGGATATGGAATTGATAGTGAAGAATGGTGTGGGAAGAGGAATTAATTATTCTGTGAAGTAGAAAGTTAAAAGAGCACCTGATAAGTTTAATTCCCCGCTTCGATTACCGCACTGCAAATGCTGCCGAACGGTTATATAAATTTAAAATGAATACCAAAAATTTAAAAAAAGAAATATCATTAGTATTACGTCGATATGAAATTAAAAATATAGAACCAATAATGTACATACTATCTTCATACAATTCAATTCATCAAATTGAAAAAGATTTAGAGGTATGCAGCAAAATCCTTCTCAAAAAACCGTTTACCAGTTGGCAAGAAAGATTCCTTCACTGTCCTTTTCAAGATTGTGAAGTAATGATTGAGCCAGAAGAAGATGTCGTTTCTATTTCATTGATAATGTTCGATAATAGTGAGACAGATGTCCCTATTCGGATTTATAAATCTCTACTTGAATTAATCTTTCTGAATTTTAAATTGCACGGCTCGAATTAGTAAATTTTATATAGTCCTTAAACAACAATTAAAGGACGGGGCACCAACTAAAAAAATATGACCTACGACAATTTCACCATAAAAGCGCAAGACAGCATCATGCAAGCGCAAAAGATAGCCGAAAATCTCGGACAGCAATCTGTGGACACCACACACTTGCTCAAAGGAATTATTGACACGGACGAAAATGTACCTGCATTTTTGCTACAAAAATCAGGTGTTAATATGCCGCAATTAAAGCGCATTTTGGATGAAGAAACCAAGCGTTATCCAAAAGTGCGAGGCGCAGAAAAGCAATACTTGACGAATGATGCGAATAAAGCATTAGCGCGTGCAAAAAAACTATTGAAGGAATTTGGGGACGAGTATATTTCTGTAGAATTGATGCTATTAGGTATCCTCGGTGGTAAGGATAAGGGCGCGACGATATTGAAGGAAATGAAGGTGACGGAAGCGACGATGAAGGATGCTATCAATGAGTTGCGGAAAGGTAAAAAGGTGACGGACCAAAGCGCGGAGGACGGATATAATGCCCTCAAAAAATTCGCGGTTAACTTAAATGAACGTGCGGAGAGTGGTAAACTGGACCCAATTATCGGTCGTGATGAAGAAATCCGTCGTGTCTTGCACATCCTATCGCGTCGTAAGAAAAACAATCCAATTTTGATTGGTGAGGCGGGCGTTGGTAAGACGGCGATTGTGGAAGGTATTGCTTGGCGTATTGTGCAGAAAGATGTGCCAGAAGGTTTGCTTTCTAAGCAAATTTACACTTTGGATATTGCGGCTTTGATTGCTGGCGCGAAGTTTAAAGGAGAGTTTGAGGAACGTCTCAAAGGTCTCATTCGTGAGGTGACGGAAAGCAATGGCGAGGTTATTCTTTTCGTGGACGAAATTCACACGCTTATCGGTGCAGGTGGCGGAAATGGCGCAATGGACGCTGCTAATATTCTAAAACCAGCCTTGGCGCGTGGCGAACTCCGTACTATCGGTGCCACGACTTTGGATGAATACCAAAAATATTTTGAAGCGGACAAAGCTTTGGTGCGTCGTTTTCAAACGGTTTTGATTGAAGAACCTTCGACAGAAGATACAATTTCTATTCTTCGTGGTTTGCAAGAACGCTATGAAGTTTATCACAAAATTGAGATTTTGGATGAGGCTTTGGTTGCCGCTGCGGAATTATCAAAACGCTATATCCAAGATAGATTTTTGCCAGACAAGGCGATTGATTTGATTGATGAAGCTTCAGCAAAATTGCGTTTGGAATTGGACAGCGTACCCGATGAGGTGGATGAATGGGATAGAAAAGTACGCCAGTTAGAAATCGAACGCGAAGGCATCAAACGCGAGAAAGTTGCACGTAAATTAGATACGATTAATTCGCAAATCGCAACGGCAAAAGAAAAACGCGACGATATTCGCGCAGCATGGCAAAACGAAAAAGAAATCGTGGACACTATGCAAAATATCAAAAAATCAATCGAAGAATTGGAATTGGAAGCCGCGAAAGCTGAGCGTAATTCTGACTTCGAGCAGGTAGCAAAAATCCGTTACGGTGAATTGCAAAAACAACAGGCAATGCTCAAAGTTGCCGAAGAAAAATTGCACAAACTACCACAAGACAAACGCTACACGAACGACGAAGTAACTGCTGAAAATATCGCAGAAGTTATCGCTAAATGGACAGGTATTCCTGTCAGCAAAATGCTCAAAAGCGATAAGGACAAACTCCTCAAATTTGAAGATGAATTGCACAAACGCGTCATCGGTCAACACGAGGCGATAAAGGCAGTTTCGGATGCGGTACGTCGTAGTCGCGCAGGTTTGCAAGACGAAAATCGTCCAATTGGTTCTTTCCTTTTCTTAGGTCCGACGGGAGTTGGTAAGACGGAATTGGCGAAAGCTTTGGCAGAGGTTCTTTTTGATGATGAGACGGCTTTATCGCGCATTGATATGTCGGAATTTCAGGAGAGTCACATGGTCAGCCGCTTGGTGGGTGCGCCTCCGGGCTACATCGGTTATGACGAGGGCGGACAGTTGACAGAAGCGGTACGCCGCAAACCTTACAGCATTGTTTTATTGGATGAAATCGAGAAAGCACACCCAGATGTTTACAATATTTTATTGCAAGTATTGGACGACGGTCGCTTGACAGATAACAAAGGGCGTGTTGCGAATTTCCGCAATACAATCATCATCATGACCTCCAATATGGGGGCGGATATCATCTTAGATAACTTTGAAGATTTAGCAGAAATCGGTGAAGACAAACGAGACGAAATCATCGAAACAACAAAGGAAGAACTCTTCACCATGTTGAAAGAAGAGTTAGCGCCTGAGTTTCTGAATCGTATTGATGAGCGTATTGTTTTCACGCCATTGACGCGCGACGAAATCAAGAAAATCCTCAAATTAGTTTTACGTAAGACTGTCAAAATGCTGAATAAAAAAGGCATGGAACTGGAATTGACGGATAAGGCTTTGGATGTCTTGGCAGACTTGGGTTATGACCCTCAATTTGGTGCGCGACCGATTAAGCGTGTGCTACAAAGAGAACTTGTCAATGAGTTGTCGATTAAGGTCATTTCTGGAGAGTATGTTATGGGCGATACTATCTTGGTGGATGCGGATAAGAAGGGGAAATTGGTGTTTAAGAAGAAAGTGGTGAAGAAGATTGTTAAGAAGGTGGTGAAGAAAGCTGATAAGGCTTAGGTTTCTTT
>CAZQTE010000179.1:2090-11016 GCA_964595615.1 uncultured Saprospiraceae bacterium | reverse complement strand
CTTTCAAACCATATAATAACACTTTTTAAAACCTAAAACATGACAGATTCAAAAATCAAATTAATAAAGTATTCGGTCTTAGCGGGATTAACCATTATACTTTTAATGTTAGTTAATCCCTTCGGCTACAACAACATGGGCTACCGACAAGTTATCGAAAGTCCATTTGGAACAAAAAACGTCGTATTTGGCAACGGAATGTATCTTAAAGTACCAGGTAGTACGGTGACGACTTACCCAAACTTAGTTACAATCGCCTATACCAAAGAAGTGACAGAAGCAACTGTAAATCAAGGACTTGTAGAGATGCGATTTATGGACGCAACAGTTGCAAAAACTGAAATTTTCGTAAAATATGCTTTACCAAATGGGGAAGACCAGATGTTAAAATTGCACGAAGATTTTAGAAATGTTGACCACTTAGCTGGAACTGGATTAGCACCATATACGCGGGAATGTTTGAAATATTCGGCGCAACTTATGGAGTCTGAGCAGCACTATTCTGGTGGAATGTCGCAGTTATCGAGCAACTTCCGTGACCAGTTAGACAATGGACAATATATCGTTGATAACTTTGAAACTTCCAGTCGTGACTCGGTCACAGGGGAATTGACAAAGACTTACGAGAACAAAATTCGCCTCGGCGACGACGGTTTGCCTGTCCGTAACAGCAATGATATTCGTGACCTCGGTATTTCCGTTAGAACACATAATATCATCAACGTAGACTACGAAAAGCAGGTAGAGGACAAATTAGCGAAGAAGATTGAAGCGAGTACGCGAGAGTCTATATCTAAGCAAAATTTGATTACTGCACAGCAGGAAGAGTTGACGGCGGCGGCAGAGGGTCGCAAGCGATTGGTAGAGATTGAGTATAAGAAGAAAGAGGAGCAAACCAGTTTATTAGTTGAGGCAGAGACTTCTGTAAAATTGGCTGCTAAAGACAAGGAAAAACAGAAAATTGCACTTGAAGCTTCTTATATGGAGGCTGATAAAATCAAAGCTTTGGCAAATGCAGAGGCATACGCAAAGCAAAAGATTATGCAGGCAGACGGGGCATTGGAGAAGAAATTGGCGACTTACTCTGAGGTGCAACGAATGTGGGCAGATGCTTTCTCTAAATACCAAGGCGACTTGGTTCCGCAAATCCAAACGGGTGGCGGTGCTGGCGCAAATAGCAATGCAGGATTGGACTTCATGCAGTTGATGTCCATGAAAGCGGCGAAAGACTTGGGATTAGAGATGAATGTTCCTAAGAACTAATTTTTAGTTGTTCGTTGGCGGTTGATATTTGACCGCTGTGGGTGGCGACCGAGTTGTCCTTTTTCGCTGATATTTGGCGGTAGTGGGTGGCTTTTACAGACTGATTTGCTTGTCCGTTTATCTTTGGTCTCTGAGGATGACGGACGGCAATGAAAGAAATAATTGATGATAGATTTTGAGGAATCCAGATTTGGGTTCCTCTTTTTTTTGCACCAAATACTTATTCTCATGCATCTAAACTTCAAAAATCAGTGATTATGAAATATCTTTTCCTTTTAACTCCTCTCTTATTCATAGCTTGTTCTAATATTTCAGAAAGAGATTTAGAAGGCACTTGGACTGCTTTTCCCAGTGACTCTGTTATAATTTATGACGAAATAAAATTCTATGGTGATAGCGTTGAATTAATCGATGAATATTCATTCAAAGAAAAAGGTCGCTTTTCTATTTCATCAAACGATTTGACTCTTCATCTTAAAAATAGAGATATTTCCACTCACATTGAAAGTCTAATTTCAGATACTTTATCTATATTCAATGAGATAAAATATATTCGAAATGCAATTTATACAATGTCTGATTTTCCTGTCAATGAATTAATCGGCATTGAGACAGACTTAGAACTAGAGAAGAATAGTAAAATAATACAATTGCCTATTCATTTGTCAAAAGATAAAAGTGGAGAACTCACATTAAGATATCATGATAAAAGTATTTATTTTGAAGATTTACCACTTCTGTTTGAAGGTCATAACCAATTATCAAGTTCACGTGAATTAATACTTTTCATCACTAAAGACATAAACTTATTAGACTTAAAAAGAATATACACTGCACTAACTTCTACTGGAACAAGAAAAGTCAAAGTTGTAACAGCCAAAAGTCCTAATTCTTATTTTTACTTCACAGACAAGGTAGATTTTTGGTTCGATGATTATATAAGCTATATTGAAAATATAAATTCTCCACCACCTCCACTTCCTCCTTTTCCTGATGACGCAGCAAAATCAAAAGAGGAATTTCTCCAATCAGGAGCTACACTTATTAATATTAGCTCTTTGTCCGATTTGGATAATTTGAACACTTTAAAAATAGATGAAAAATATTTGATTTCTATTAAGTCCAGTTTAGGATTTGAGAACTATATTATCATAAAAAAGAAGGTAAATGAATTACGTAAAATGAGAAAGTACCGAATAAAAACGGAGATTGATTAATAGATTTTATAAAACTCAAAACACTTCTATAATTCTCAAAATCGCGAAATCCAACAGGCAATCGCAATAGTTCGAATTAACTCCCCCCCTCTTCTCTTGTGCATTTACTCAAAATTTTCCTCCGGAAAAACAGCCTTCAATTCAATCTGCAAACCTTCCAAAACTGTGCTTTCAATAGTATCTTCTTCCGTCAATCCTGGAATATATTTGGGTGCATATTTCCCCGTTTTTTCATCTAAGATATAGACAAAAACGAACTTATTAGCAGGTTCGACAATCCAATATTCTAATACGCCCGCTTCTTCGTAAAGGTCAAATTTTTCTTTCATTTCGCGCTTGGAGTTGCCTGGAGAGAGGATTTCTACCACCAACTCTGGCGCACCAACGCAGCCTTGTTTGACTAATTTTGACTTATCGCATATTACACATAAATCTGGTTGGACGACGGTATCTATTTTATCTTTTTTGACACGGTGAGAAGGTAGAGGGAGGCGTACGTCGAATGGGGCACTATAAATATCACAGTCATCAGATAGAAATATTCCTATCTTTATGTGCAACTTACTCGAAATCTTTTGATGCACGCGATTAGGCGCAGACATCGGGAATAACTGACCTTTTAAAAGCTCAACGCGCTCTTTAAACTGCCACAATAGGTAATCTGAATAATCGTATTTTCTATTAAAATCTAATTGACTGAGAGATGTTATCATTTTTGTAATTTTAACAAAGATACACAAAGTCTGGGGGAAGTACAATTCGCTGACTTTGCTTCGCATTTTCAACTCTGCTCAACAGAATTTGAAATTGCATCTACTTTTCTTAATATTTTATCTCCCCATTTTGCATCTTCAAGTTCAATAATAATGGTTTCAAATCCATATTTCTCCCCTTCCATTCCAACTCCTTGTGAGTCATCAATATGAAGGTCAATTCCAAATAATTTAGGATTTTTAGAAGAAGTGCAATTATGCTTCCTCAATTGCTTTTGGTTGATTTTCTCGTTGATTATTCTTGAGGGATGTAGCCCGTAAGATTTGAAGGTTCTTTTTAAATAATTTGGGCTGCGGAATGAGGTGGTATAAATCCAGATTTCATGACCTCTACTTTCGAGTTCTTTGAATAATTGGATGGTTCCTTTTCGAAGGGGTTCAGCTTTTAATAGTTTTGGTAAAAAGCCTTTCTTTTCTACTTCGAATTCGTTGGAGTATGGAATTAGGGTGTTGTCTATGTCGAAGCTGATTGTCATTATTGGTGTAAATTTATATGTTTCATTATTGCTGAGTTATTAGCTACTTTGACGATTGCTTTTTAAATAATCTTTAACCCTTTTACTTAATCTACCATCTCCCGAATTTATCATATTTCTAATTAACCAAGTCTGAATAGAATTATCAAAAGGTTTAACACCAATAAGTTCTTTTGGGTAAAAAATTCTTGGCTCTTTATCTATTTCAACTTCTATATCGCCAAAATTATACTTGTCTTTTAGCCATAAAATGACTTCATCATAATTTTTTATTGCCATGAAATCAATACTATATCGATTGCCATCTAAATCAATTAGAATAACAATATCTGTATCATTATCACCATTCATACCAGAATAATGAGTCAATACTTTTATTTTATCAATTTTGACTTTCCAAACTTCTAAATCGTTTTGGCAACGGCGAAGATACCTGTCCTCAAAAATATATGTATCAGCGTAATCTTTCATTCTTCTTTTTTTACCAAATTTTCCCTAAACCTCCTCTTAAACTCCGCCTGATTCCTATTTATTCTCCGTCGATGCTCTTTTTTCGACTCAATTTTAATACTTCTCAATTTATCCATTGTTCCTTTTAAATGCCATTCATTCCTTTTCTTCAGTTCAATTCCTTCCACTATCAAAGCCCGTTCTGCTCGCGATAAAAGAACTAAAGGAATTTCAGCAAGTATTCTCTCAACTGACAAATCCTTTACTTTCTCGATAAACCTATCAATCGTTTCCTCACTCATTTCTTGATATAAAGGATTATGTCTAAAGCATTTCAATATGCGTTCATCTTCTAAATATTTCTTGTTTTCAATTAACTCTTGCACCAGTAAACTCGACTCATAATCTACTGATAAAAGCTTTCCTTCAAGGTCCATCAAGTTAATATTACTAGGCGTTCTATCAATATTTATCATCATCAAATCGAATAGAAAAATCTCATTCCTTTGCTCTTCCTCTAAAGATTCTAAATCTTCTTTCCGCACATCTTTCGCCTCTTTTAAGTAAGGAAATCCGATATTCGTCCCCAAACTTTTACCTATCAAATCTCTCACCTCAATATGAATAGCCTCCATTTCTACATTACTATTCAACTCAATCCAATGCGGTATTTGAGTCGGAATACCTATTTGATTGCCTAATTGAGTGCCAATCCATTCACTAACTAAGGCGTGCTTACCACTCATTCCTGCTTGTAATTTTACGAAGTAGTTTTTTCCTTTGTCTTCAATTATGATAGGAAATGAATTTCCTTTGTTTATGTAAGATTTGACCGTCATAATTAAAAGGTTACTTCCCAATCGACTTCAAATTCTCCTGTAACTCTTCCCAAGACAGGCGATTATCATTCACAGTTGAATTCCCATTCTCAAAAGCATCCAATTTTTTCCTCAATTCTAACCCAAGTCCCGACCGTTCCATGAGCAAACGTAACAAATAATCCTCTTTTTGTTCTGCTGTCAAATTTTTCAAAAGTGCTTGATAGTTTGTCTTTTTCACTTCTAAAACAGGACTTTTCATCGCTGCTGCTGCGACCAAATCTTCCTCTAATTCAAAAATCTCCATAAAGGTGGAATGTCCTGCATTTAGCTTTTTTAGTCCAGCAGGAATAGGCGGTGTCATTAATTCATCCTCTTCAAAGTCGTCTAAAAATTCTTCTTCAAAATCAGAAAAATCTCCTTCCATGCCGCCATGCAAGTCCAAGCGCAGTTGATGAATTTTTAACCAACACAGCATCAATCCTCGATAATCTCCATTCAAAATCTCTTGCCGCAGCGAAAGCAGAGGGTCTAAAAGATAATCTTCTTCTTCCATCCAATCTCCGCCTTCTTCCTGACTCCATATCATCTCCATGACAATAAAATCGCCCGCTTTTCGAAAGTCCAATGAACTCTCATCCATGATGTTGGTATAATCAATTAGTTCGCTCCATTTTACCAATTTTTTCGGAAATCGAAACATCAACTGCCGTGTTCCCCAGCTATCTACATACAACATGGCATCAAAAAACTTTGGAAAAACTTTTCCTGCATCCTTCTTAAAGCTACCATAATGATAAATGTATGTTACCCCCGTCGAAGTCGGAGAAAATCGACTCGACCAGCTATCTATTTCATTCATTTCTTCTTGACTCAATGGACGGTCTATAGTACGAAAACGGTGCATTTCAAATCCTGACATAAGTTTATATTTTTAATAAAAAAGTGAGTAAATGTAGGAGAATTAAACTAAACATTAAAGAGATGTAAGCATTTTTTAAGGTTAAATTTTCTCTGTCTTAAATGAAGAAACCAAATCAACCATCCGCCGCAAAATAGGATTCCGATTCTCCCGATTCCAAACCGCAGAAAGCACAGTTTGATGATTGATTTTATCCAATTCAATAAACTTCACATCCGTACTATAGCCAAACTGCAAAGACTTCGGTACAATAGAAATCCCCAGATTGTTCTCCACCAAACGATAGATAGAATTAGCATGAATAGTATTGTGCGAAATAATCGGTTCAAATCCACTGTCCCAAAAAATCTGCATCACACGCTCATGATAAGACGGACTATACGAAGGGTCGAACATAATAAATGCCTCTTCTTTAAATTGGCTCAAATCCTCAAAATTAGCCACATCAATCGGATGATTTTTCGGCAAAACCAAACAAAAATTCTCTTTCAAGACAGGCAATACTTCCAGCTTCTTAGGAATATTCTCCAATCGCAAAAAACCAATATCTATATCTTTCGACAATAATTCCTGCACTTGTCGATGATTATCCATTTCCTTCAAATCAAAGATAATATTCGGATGCTCTTCCTTAAATTTTAAAAGCAAATTCGGTATCAATTGCTGCATCGCCGAGCCGACATAGCCCATACGCAGATTACCATCTACACCTTCATGTAGCAGTTTTGCGTGTGCTAATATTTGCTCTAACTCTTTAAGATTTCGCGTCAATTCTTGCTTTAGATATACTCCCGTTTCGGTCAATTCCACCTTTCGATTGTGTCGTTCAAAGAGTTTTACTTCTAAGTCTTCCTCCATTTGCTTGATTTGACGACTCAATCCAGGCTGAGAAATGAATAACTTCTCTGCTGCTTTTCTAAAATGTAAATCTTCGGCTACGGCTAAGAAGTATTTTAGGTGACGTAGTTCTATTTGATTACTCATGGTTATCAATTGTTTTGACAATAGGTCTTATTTTGCATCAAATTTAGACTTATTTTTGCGGAAAGAGTAGGATATTTTCATAAATACCCCCTAACCCCCAGAATGGGGGAACTTTCGTTGAATTTAAGTCTGCGGTAATTCTTGATTTTTATTTTTTGAGTAAAAAGATAAACCAAAGAATTACAGTAAAATTAAAATCGAAGCAAGTTCTCCCATTCTGGGGATTAGGGGGTCAGCCATCGCAACAAATGAAATTCAAATACGGAATAGACAAACTAACAGTCAATAAAGTAACCGCCCTAACCAACGGCAAACTAAAAGGCGTCATCACCAAATCCGCCCGAAAAAAAGTCAACGAATGCCGCCGTAAAGTAGAAGCAATGGCAAACGGCGACAAAGCTGTTTATGGCATCAACACAGGTTTCGGACCGTTATGTGATGTACAAATCACGCCAGAAGAAACGAGTCAACTGCAGGTCAATCTATTGATTACCCACGCCGTCGGAGTTGGCAATCCTATCGAAAAAGACTTATCCAAAATGATGATGATATGCAAGGTGCACGCCTTGTGTCAAGGATTTTCGGGTATTCGTATGGAGGTAATTGAGCGCATTTTATACTTTATCGAAAATGACATTTTACCAGTTGTGCCAGAACAAGGTTCGGTAGGTGCGTCAGGTGATTTAGCACCTTTATCACATTTGTTTTTGCCTCTTTTTGGAGAAGGGGAATTTTGGGTAAAGGATAAGATAAATACAGCAAAGAAGGTCTTAAAAAAGCATAAATTAAAGCCTTTACAATTACAAGCCAAAGAAGGTTTGGCATTGATAAATGGCACACAATTCATCCTCGCACATGCCATTAAAGGCTTGAAGAAAATGGAATATTTGCTGGATCTGGCAGATGTTGCAGGAGCGATGAGTTTGGAAGGTTTTCAGGGCAGTGCATCGCCATTTCGGAAAGAATTACATGAAATTCGCCCATTTAAAGGCAATTTGGAAGTTGCTAAACGGATACGGATGTTACTCAAAGGTTCACAAAATGTGAACTCGCACACAGACTGCGAACGCGTGCAAGACCCCTACTCTATTCGTTGTATGCCGCAGGTGCATGGCGCATCTCGCAATGCTTTTTATCACCTCAATGAAATGGCGGAGATTGAGATGAATTCGGTGACTGATAATCCAATCGTCCTCAGCGAAACAGAGGCTATATCTGGTGGAAATTTCCACGGTCAACCTATGGCGATGGTCATAGATTATTGCTCTTTAGCCACTGCGGAATTAGGAAATATCTCTGACCGTCGTTGCTATTTATTGTTGGAAGGTAAGTATGGTTTGCCACGTTTATTGACAGAAGCAGGTGGTTTAAATTCTGGTTTTATGATACCTCAATATACAACCGCAGCCTTGGTTACAGAGAATAAATCTCTTTGTTTTCCTCCTTCGGCGGACAGCGTTCCGACTTCCTTAGGGCAAGAAGACCATGTGTCTATGGGTAGTATTTCTGGTCGTCGTTTCAATCAAATATTAGGCAATTTGGAGAAAATATTCGCAATTGAATTGATGTATGCAGCGCAGGCTATGGAGTTTAGAAGACCAAATACTTTTTCGACTATTATTGAAAAGAATTTTAAAATCATCCGTGAGAAAGTGGATAAATTGGAGGAGGATAGAATTTTGAAGGATGATATTAATGCGATAATTGAGATGGTGAAAAAGCAGGCGTTTGTTGTTAGATAAGTTTTTTTTAGACAGGATTAACGGGATTATAGGATTTCCTATTTTGACTTGTTCCCGTTTCGACTTGTGCCAGTGCTGGCTTAAACCTATTTTGGCTTATTTTTTTGATAATGATTATTAAGATTTTTATGATTATTATAAACTAATAACTGCTTTTCTTCTTTGAATTTCATGCTTGTTCTCATAACAATCATAAGTATGATTCTCAAAAAATAATTAGAGACAGAACAAGTCAAAATGGGCATAAGCCAAAACAGGAACAAGTCAGAGCAGAAATCCTG
>CAZQTE010000179.1:0-1990 GCA_964595615.1 uncultured Saprospiraceae bacterium | reverse complement strand
TATCCCAAAGACGCGAACCGCGCACCACGTCGAAAAGACGTTTTATCAGCCGACGAAAAAAAATTAGCAATTAGAAATGCCTTGCGTTATTTTCCGAAGGCATGGCATCAAGAATTAGCTTCGGATTTTGCTTATGAGTTAAAAGAATTTGGACGAATTTATATGTATAGATTCAAACCTGATTACAAGATATATGCCCGTCCTATCGACGAATATCCAGCCAAATCTCGTCAGGCGGCGGCGATTATGTTGATGATTCAAAATAATCTTGACCCAGCCGTGGCGCAGCATCCAGAGGATTTGATTACATACGGAGGCAATGGTTCTGTTTTTCAAAATTGGGCGCAATATGTCCTGACCATGCAGTACCTCGCTAATGTCTCGGAGGAACAAACTTTGCACATGTATTCTGGTCATCCAATGGGCTTATTTCCTTCGTCCAAGGATGCGCCACGTGTCGTCGTTACCAACGGAATGATGATTCCAAACTACTCACAACCAGACGATTGGGAGAAATTCAACGCATTGGGTGTGACTCAATATGGACAGATGACCGCTGGTTCTTTCATGTATATCGGGCCACAAGGTATCGTGCATGGAACAACGATTACAGTAATGAATGCCTTCCGTAAAATCTTGAAAAAAGGCGAAAATCCAAGTGGCAAAATCTTCTTAACCGCTGGTCTCGGTGGTATGAGTGGCGCACAGCCAAAAGCGGGTAATATTGCAGGTTGTATCACGATTTGTGCAGAGGTAAATCCAAAAGCAGCGACTAAAAGACATACACAAGGTTGGGTGGATGTTTTGATTGATGATATAGATGATTTAATCGTTCGTGTCAATCAAGCAAAAGCAAATTCAGAAGTTGTTTCTATCGCATATATCGGGAATGTAGTCGAGATTTGGGAGCGTTTTGATAAAGAAAATATCTTTATTCACATCGCATCTGACCAGACTTCTTTGCACATTCCTTGGACGGGTGGTTATTATCCAGTTGGTCTGTCTTATGAAGAGTCGAATGAATCATTGAGCAAGCAGCCAGATGTTTTCAAGGAAAAAGTACAAGCGAGTTTGCGTCGTCATGCGGCAGCGATTAATAATCACACTGCCAAAGGAACCTACTTTTTTGACTATGGAAACGCCTTTTTGTTAGAGTCTTCGCGCGCAGGTGCTGATGTTATGGCAGAAAATGGGATTGATTTCAAATATCCTTCCTATGTGCAGGATATTTTGGGACCGATGTGTTTTGATTATGGTTTTGGTCCCTTCCGTTGGGTTTGTGCCTCTGGGAAGCCAGAAGATTTGGACAAAACTGACCAGATAGCTGCGGAAGTTTTACAAGAAATCATGGAAAACTCACCAGAGGAAATCCAATTGCAGATGCAAGACAACATCACTTGGATTAAGGATGCAAAAAAGAATAAATTGGTCGTTGGTTCGCAGGCGCGTATCTTGTATGCGGATGCAGAAGGTCGTTCCAAAATTGCGGAAGCATTCAACAATGCTATTGCAGCGAGCGAAATCGGTCCCGTTATCTTAGGTCGTGACCACCATGATGTGAGTGGTACGGACTCTCCCTATCGCGAAACTTCCAATATTTACGACGGCAGTAAATTCACGGCAGACATGGCGATTCACAATGTTATCGGCGATAGTTTCCGTGGGGCGACTTGGGTTTCTATTCACAATGGCGGCGGCGTTGGTTGGGGCGAAGTGATGAATGGAGGTTTTGGAATGCTCTTAGACGGGTCTAAAGAGGCGGAAGCGCGTTTGAAGTCGATGCTGTTTTATGATGTGAATAATGGAGTGGCGCGGAGAAGTTGGGCACGGAATGAGGAGGCTATTTTTGCGATAAAACGGGAAATGGCGCGTACTCCTGGTTTGAAGGTGACTTTGCCTAATTTGGTGGATGATGGGCTTTTGGAGGGTTTATTTTAGTCTTCTTAGAATACTTGATTAATAATCGGATGATGCTGATTTGGCGGATTTT
>CAZQTE010000178.1:8102-11016 GCA_964595615.1 uncultured Saprospiraceae bacterium | reverse complement strand
CCAGGAATAATAAAAAAGATAAAGCCAACAAAAATAGCTAATATCATTAAGAGATAAGTACCCAAGGCATTTCCAAAATTATTAAATCCATCAAATAAGTCACTGATTTGAGCATTCTGATTTCTGGCAATTTTCTGTGAGAATATAGCCATTCCAAGAGAGAGAGGTCCTCCAATTAAAAGGGATAAAAATGGTATAAAGCTGCCTGCGAGATAAATAAGCATTGTCACAAAAAAAGCTCCTGCGCCAAGTCCCCACTTTCCTGAAAGAGCCCTTTTAGCTTCATCCATTAAATTAGACTGAGAAATTACCGTTCTTTTATTAGTGTAAGACATAAGTAATAATTGATTTTAAATTTTTCAAAAATAGGTAAAATTCAAGAATTTTATCTGATTTGTTCTTTTGATAAAAACTAAACCATAACCCGCTCATTTATCTCCAATTCCAAACAAGCACCACCCGCTGCAAAATGACAAACAGTCCGCACATTTGGTGTATCAAAAATCTTCTGCACAGCTTTCTTTGTCAAGAAAAACCAATCTCCACTTTCCTTCTCTGCTTTTGCACGCCAAGCCTTTGCTTCACCTGCGAAAGTGTTGTGTTGTAAGATAATCAAACCTGAGTCCGTTTGTAGTAACAAATCAATCTGCGTCTCAAACAAACGTCCTTTGTGATGCAAGCGGACAGGATATTTGCGCCATACTTTTTTGATGTTATAATTTGCTTTTAAATGCGTAAAAAATGCCTCCGCTTGTTGTAGCATTTTCTTAGCATCTACTTCTTCTGGTTGTTCAAAACGAGCAATTAATCCTGCTGCATTTTGCTCACGGTCTTCTTGTGAATAATGCACATTATCTGCCGTTAGAAATGCTTTAAAACAAGCTGCTAATTCCGTCTTGTCAGCCTCTTCTGGCGCAGGGAGTTCTGCGGCATAAGTCTGTGCCTGACCAAGTGTTTTTATTTTATAATCCTCGTTAAAACCTTCACTATTCAAGTCGATATGATAAGGATGATAACTATCATCTTTGCCACTTGCTTTCGCAGGGAAGAAAACAGGCGGTTCGCTAATTTCCGCAGTTGTAAAATCCTGTGGATAAGGGAAAACTTCCGTATAAATTGGTAGAATACGGTCTTTCCACACAAAAGGACTGACATCCATATTCGGGTCAAGAGTAGGGAAATCCTGCTTTCCTTCGTGAAAGACACGATTAAGCCATAAAGTCGGTTTTGCACGCGTCGGAATGACGAGATAATCTCGCGCACGCGTAATGCCTACGTACATTACACGCGCCTCTTCTGCGAGTGCGTCGCGTGTGGCTTCTTTTTTGATTTCGCTCTGATTGATGCGTTCTTCTAAGAGCGTATTTCGAGATTGGTCCGCATAAGGATTGACCCAAAAACGTACCCAACGATGTCCCAAAATATTATCCAAATCAATGTCATCTCGCTCTGAAACTAAACCAATTCCAAAGACATCATCTCGCAATTTTTGCTCTAAGGAATGACAAATGGTAATTGGAAATTCGAGACCTTTACTCTTATGATAAGTCATCACGCGCACCGTATCAGGTGTTTCTCCCGAGCCTTGACGGTCTTTTTCTCCTGCTTGTAAATGATTGAGCCATAGCAAAAATCCACCTAAAGATGCCGCAGTGTGTAGACGGTTACAATTGTCTTCATATTGCAAGGCAAAACGGCGCAATTCGTCAATATTAGCCAAGCGTTGTTCCGTCTTTCCCCAAGCAACAAGAATACGACGGAGGTCTGCTTCTTCTAAGAGATAATTTAAAATTTCTGCGCTGGACAATTCTGTTCCGTCCTTGCGCATTTTATTTAAACTCTTGATGAATTCGTTCTCATTTGCCCATTTCTCAACATTTTCTTTTGCTTCTTTTTTCGCTAAATATTCAATACGATTCTCAACTATTTCTTCTAAAGATAATTCTCCTTTTAAAAGCAAAATCTCTGCAACACTTAGACTATCATATTTATTCAGAATGAACTTTAGACAAGCCAAAACTAATTTACTCTCCGCTGTCTCCAACAATCCTGCTCGCGAAATTGCCGCCTTCAAACCTGCTTTGTGCAAAGAGTCCGCAACATCTTGACAGCCATAATTTGAACGACATAAAATGGCAACATCTCCTGGTTTGGCTAAACGCCATTCCGGTTCATCTTTTGGCATTATCCACATTCCTCTATCCAGCATTCTTTTGACAGTTGAGGCAATGGCGTTTTCCATCCAAGGCTTTCCAGGTAGGCGTTTTCCTTCGCCATCGTACTCCATGTGCCAGTGTTGGAGTGCGAGACCTGCATCGAGTGGTTCGTCTGATTTATTCGCGCTATCTGGTTTTGCTTTTTGTAATCTTTTAGGCTTTAAAGCAACTTGTTCTTCTGGTAAATTGGAAAATGCTTTGGTAAAAATAGCATTTGAACCCGCGACAATATCTTCGCGTGAACGCCAAGAATATTCTTGAATATTTTCTGGTTTGACGCCACCTTGTTTGTCGATTAAGGCGAGCATTAGTTTAGGGTCAGCACCGCGAAATCCATAAATAGATTGCTTCGGGTCGCCTACCCAAATAGAGTGATTGGCAAATTGAGATAATTGCCAAAAGATTTCTAATTGTAATGGACTGGTATCTTGAAATTCATCAACCATTAAAAGGTCTAATTCTTCTTTCAAGACTTCTTTCACTTGTTCATTGCGCAGCAATTTTTTGACTAAGACTTCCATGTCTGTGTAGTCAATCAATCCGCGTTTTTTCTTGTAATTATCGTACTCCTCAATGGCTTCAATCGCCAAATCAAATACTTGATAAATAAAGCCCTGAATATCTGCATGAAAAGCAGGATGCGACTCGTGAGATTTAGCAAATTCAACTAAATCTGCTACCGCTTCACGACTTTTTGC
>CAZQTE010000178.1:2109-8002 GCA_964595615.1 uncultured Saprospiraceae bacterium | reverse complement strand
CGAACTGTTTTTCTCCAATCAAAAAACTCTTTTTTATTCAAGCCCAAACGATTACTCAAATCTTCCATACGCACGACACGTTCATTTGTGAGTACCGTCGCGAGAGATTGATTAAAAAGAATTTGCTGATCTTCATCTGCAATAATACTTACCTCGGGAGACACGCCAGCTTCGTAAGCAAAGCGTTGTAATAACTTTACACCCAAGCCATGAACCGTACCGATTAAGGCATTCGTCAAGTCATTTGCTTGCTCGGTCATTCCTTCCTCTAAGAGGCGAACGCGTACACGTTCTTGTAATTCAGCAGCAGCTTTTTTGGTAAATGTAGTAGCGATGATGCCCGAGGCACGGACACCACTTTTGAGTAGTTTGACCATTTCTTCGGTCAGTCGGTAAGTTTTCCCTGAGCCAGCGCCAGCAGATATAATTTGCAGATTTGGGTTCATATCCGCGAAGGTAAGGAAAAGTAAAAATTAAATTGAAATTAAGTGAGAGTAGTTAGAATTATCTAGAATTTGATATGATGTTACTTTGTCTTATTTGTTGTTCGTCCCTTTGAGCAGTATAGTCCGTTGTTTTGTCAATAATTTTCCAGCGAATAAGTAGATTATCATTAATAAGCTCTCTTGAAAAACAGTAATCATAAATACCTTGGAGTCCCTCGTAAGTAGATTGAACTTTGGCAAAAATCAAAGCTGGCTCTTCCGTTTTTAATTGCTTAATTACGTCTAATATACTATCTATAAATGGGAAGCATTCTTTTAATGAATAACCATTTAAAGAGGAGGTATCGAAAATGTGTTCATCGCTGTCCACGATAAATCCATCATCATCAAAGAGTATATTTTGAGTTATTGTGTTTATGTTATATTGTTTTCGATACAGCATCACTTATTAAATCTTCGCCAAGAGAAAAGAATAGCTCTTCTATATTTTCTCCTGTTTTAGCAGAAGTTAAAAAGTCAAAAGAGACGTTATTTGTTGTAACAAAATCTTGTATATCTTGCTCTGATACTAAGTCTCTTTTGTTTCCGATAAGTTTGATACTTATGCCTGGAGCTATCTTTTTTAGATATTCTAAATCGCTTTCCAAATTCTTTGTAGTAATCGGACGCGTTAAATCACATACATAAATAACGCCACTTGTTCCTAAAAAGTAAGAAGTGGGCACTTTATCTTGAGAAATCTCTCCTGCGATATCCCAAATCAGCAGATTTAACTCTTGCCCGTTAATATCTACGACTTTTTTATCTACCTTGACACCAATCGTTGTTAGATACTTTTCATCAAATTTACTATACAAGAATCTATTAAATAAAGATGTTTTACCAACACCAAAGCTCCCTGTTATAATTACTTTTTTACTAATCATTTTATTTCGTTTGAATCGTTTGAAGTTTCAGTGAAAAAGTATTCATTCAGTTTTGTTTTTAAAGAAGAAGTTAGATTAGAATCTACCTCTGTAATTGGACCACTCATTTCTACCTCTGCAAATGTCAATAAATCATTGGTAAGATTCTCTTTTTGCAAGGCATTCATCGAACCTCCAAGTACTACTGCTATATAGTATTGCGGAAAATTTTGTAGGAAAATTCTATAAATATCATATTGAATCATCTCCAAATCCGCTTCTCCACGCTCAAATGCATCCTCCGCAAATGACTTAATTGCCGTCAACATACCTGCAACTAAATCTTCGTGTATTTTTTCATTTTTAGCAGCACTACCCAATAAAAGTCCACTATCTCTTTGGACGACTAAAATTTGCTCAATAATAGGTCGGTCTACTCCACTCAATATTTCATCACTTACTTTAATTCCAAATACTTTTCTACGCACCCAACCAAGAGGTCCTTTATTTAAAGTAGCTTCAATTTGAGCATCAATACCCTCTTTCAATTGTTGAAATTGATGACCAATATATTTTTGAATCATTTTACCCAATTTGGGGTAAATCAAATTCAAAATTTCATCTTGCGAGTCTTTTAGTTTGACGTCGATTATTTTCTCAACACTATCCCTAAATTCCTTAGGGAAATTTTGCTTCATGAAAGCTAAATGCTCCTCAATAATAGGACTAACTTTCTCAGACAAAAGTTCTTTATCATCTAGGGTTTGTTGTAGACTTTCTAAACTCTGTCTATCTTTTTTGAGTAATATCTCCTGCAATTGCAGCAGCATTTGAGCTTCACTCAAAGGATTAGATTGACTATCTACGATATTTTCTCCTACTGGTTTGACGGACATTATTTTTGCATCAATTTTTGTCCAACTTCCGCTAACATCTTTCCTAAAGCATCATTATCATTATTACGATTGCTTTCCGTTTGAGATTGTAATTTTTCTAAACCTTCTTTCAACATTTTTTCCAAACTATCGAAACGCGCACCCATTTCTTTTTCAAGATTATTGAGTCTCTCTTCCGTTTGTTCTTGAAATGCTGTTAGTTTTTCTCCCTGCTCTCCTGATGCCGCTACTAGTCTTTCCTCTAAATGACCGAAACGTTGTTCGTATTCGTTCATTTGCTGGCCCATCAAAATATTCCGAATCGTAGAAATTTCTCCTAATCCGAAGTTATCTGCGCCGTTTGTAGTATTTTTCTCTGCCATGATTGTACTTTTGGTTTCTGAGATGAAGAAATGCTATATATTTTCTACATCTATTTTCTCTTTATCGAATTAAACCCTTGTTAGTTAACTTCATTAATAATGAAGGAATATTATGTTAATCTTTGTCGAAAATAAAACACCTCGTGTTCTTTACATCACTGATTTTGTCATGAGACAATTGTTAGGATATGAGCTATTGGTAACTGATAATATTGATTTATTTACAAAAAGTAAAGATGCAAAAATCAATTATAGTTCAAGTTCTAAAAGTGACAATGAATTTTTCTTACCACCACATCTCCTTCTATTTCAAACAGATATAAGCCAACAGGATACAAATATCACTATTTTTTTTGACTTAGCCTGTTTTTTTAAAAGTACAAATCCAAAGTCCGATTTTCCTTTCGATATTTTTGCCGCCGCTTTCTGGTTACTTTCTAGATATGAAGAATATTTACCATATCAAAAAGATATCCATGGTCGATATGTGGCAACAAGTAGTTTGGCTTATCAAGAAAATTTTCTGCATTTGCCTATCATTCAATTATGGGCAAAGAAACTGTTTTTTACTCTAAAAAAAGCATTTCCAGAAATTTCAGAAAATCAACAGAGAAAATTCCAATTTAAACCCAGTTATGATATTGACATGGCTTGGGCTTATTGCCAAAAAGGAATTCTAAGAACAATCGGGGGAGGATTACAAGATTTGCGTAATGGTCGTTTTTCAAAATTCTCGAAGCGAATTTCAGTATTAACTAATCAGAAAGATGATCCCTTTGATTCATTTTCTTTTTTGGAAGAATTACATCAAAAATACAATATCCATCCTATTTTTTTCTTTTTATTAGGCGATTTTGGCGCCTTCGACAAAAACACCAAGCACACTAACAAGAAATTAGCTTCTCTAGTCCAAAAAATACACCAAAAACATAATACTGGAATTCATCCTTCTTATGCTTCAAATGAAAAAGAAAATCAGCTTACTATAGAAATAAATCGCCTGACTCAAATCACTCAAGAAAAGACAATAAGAAGTCGCCAACATTTTCTAAAATTGAGTTTTCCAAAGACTTACCGAGAACTCCTTGCAAATGGAATAAAAGAGGATTATTCGATGGGATATGCGGCAAATATTGGTTTCAGAGCAGGTGTTGGAGTTCCCTTTTATTGGTATGATTTGGAAAAGGAAGAAAAGACAGATTTATTGATTTACCCATTTCAAGTCATGGATGTAACACTGCGACATTATTTAAAATTAAATCCCGAAGAGGCATTTATTCAAGTCAAAAAAATTATTCAGATAATGAAATCTGTTGGTGGCACATTTATGACCTTATGGCACAATTCCTCTTTTTCGGAAGAGGATGGCTGGGATGCGGAATGGAAAGACTTGTATAAAAAAATCATAGTAGAAGCACTAAAACAAGACTAAAACAGACGTATTTTTGTTTTCTTCCTATTACAATTGTCGCTTATCCGCGTTTCTGCATTAAACCAATTACATAAAATACCTTAATTTCGCCGCCTACGTTTTTTGTTTGGTAAAAGGTGAAGAAAACATATTAGAATGAACAGATGCATTTTTCTATTTTTAGCAATTTTATTAGCGGGATGTAGTAATATGGAAACAGTCGAAGTAAAAAACGATGCAGGTATCGTCGTCGAAGTTTACACGCGGAATAAAAAGGATTTTGCAAAAGAGGGTATTTATAAAGCGTATGATGATGAAGGAAGACTGACGGAAGAAGCTATGTACCAAAATGATACTCTTAATGGATTGAGAAAAATTTTCTTTGAAAATGGAAATGTCGAAGCTGAAGAAAACTATACTAATGGAATCTTTAACGGTACATACAAAGGTTTTTATGAAAACGGCAAGGCTGAATTAGAAGGAAATTATGTTAAGAATGAAATGGTTGGTGTCTGGAAACGTTTTTATCCTACAGGACAGTTAATGGAAGAAGTTATGTTTTCTGCAAATAACGAAAATGGTCCTTTTGTGGAATATCATGAAAATGGAAAACTCAAAGCTGAGGGCAATTATAAAGACGGAGATAATGAGGACGGCGAATTAAAATTGTATGACGAAATGGGCGTATTGGAACGCAAGATGAATTGTACGGTCGGTCGCTGTGTGACAACATGGAGAAGTGAGGCGTTAATAGAAAAAGAGGCGCAAAAAAGTGAAATGGATTAGAAAGCAAAACAAATATGAAAAGATACTTATTACTAACTTATTTTTTGTTTACAGGACTTTTTCTCTCTGCTCAAATCGGCGGAACTAAAGTCTATGAATTTTTAAATTTACCACAATCAGCACGTATAACGGCACTCGGTGGATACCTTTTTTCTGTAGTAGATGAAGATGTGAACTTGGCTTACTCCAATCCTGCAGCTCTCAATCCAATGATGAGTGGGGGTATTTCCTTTAGTCATAATTTTCAATTGTCAGACCTTAATAATGGTCATGTTGCTTATGGAAAGTACGTAGATAAATGGAAAATGACCTTACACGGGAATGTGCAATATATGGGGTATGGTGATTTTATTGCAACGGATGAGTTCGGGAATGTTAACGGACAATTTCAAGCAAAAGAATATGCATTTACTGTAGGTGCTGGAAAACAACTCTATGAAAAATTATCAGTAGGTGTTAATCTTCGGATGATTTCTTCTCGCTTAGAAACTTACAATTCCTTAGGTTGGACAGGTGATTTAGCTGCTATGTATCAGGATACGGCAAGTCTGTTTTCTGCGGCTTTAGTCTTTAAAAATATTGGTTCTCAATTGACAGCCTATACAGAAGGACGTTATGAAAGTATTCCTTACAACGCACATCTTAGTGTAACGAAACGCTTACGTCATTTACCATTACGTTTTTCTTTGATTTATTCTAATCTTAATCGTTGGAATGTTTTATATGATGACCCAAATGCGGAGGATGACTTTTTATTCTTAGGAAATGAAGAACCACAAGAAAATAAATTTGGAATTTGGGCGGACAATTTTGCACGCCACTTTACATTTAATACGGAGTTACTTCTAGGTCAAAATGACGGTTTTAAAATCCGCTTTGGCTACAATCATTTGCGGAAGAAAGAATTAAGTGTTGATAATTTCCGAAGTTTGACAGGTTTTTCTTTAGGTTTTGGGATGCGTGTTAAACGTTTCCGTTTTGATTATGGTCATGCTTTTTATCATTTGGCTGGCGGGAGTAATCACTTGACGCTTTCGATGGCTTTGGAGGAGTTTACTAAGAAGAGGATAATTAAGTAGAGAGATTT
>CAZQTE010000178.1:0-2009 GCA_964595615.1 uncultured Saprospiraceae bacterium | reverse complement strand
GAGTCCATTCTACAATTCAACTGCTTCTATTTTATTAACCAAAGCATTTCGGTCAGTCTCTAAAACAGACATCAAATCAAATGTTTTCTCGCTAAAGCCTGCTAATCCGAAAACTTTGCTTTCAGGAAATTGCAATGAACCATAGCCCGCTAAATCAAAGCTGTAAATGAATGGGTTTGCACCCGTTTTAGCTTTGTAAATATTCAATGCAGTTGTCGGATTTGTATGTCCAATCCAACCTTGCATATCCGAGAAAATGACGATACGGTCATAAGATTTATCTGCGCATTTGAAGATAGAGTGGAAGTCAGTACCATGACCAACTTTGTTGTTACCAGCAAATTTGTTTGAAAAATCCATAACAGAATCTCGCAAATTGTAGTTAATGTATCGTGCAGTGTTACCAAACTCGATAATATCAGCATTACATTTTTTCGCCAAAATCATAGCAAATGCAGCACCCATTTCATTACACAACATATGTTGTGAGTTAGAAACTTTCTGCGCCATAGAACCAGAGTTATCAACTACCACAAGGGTATTTTCTAAGTTTGGAACGTTATCACAGGCAATATCAATTGCATCTTCTAAGGCGCTACGCATCTTACGTGCATGACGGTCATTTGAGTTCAATTGCTTCCAAGCGACAATCAAACGGAATGGCAATACCAAAGATTTCTTGATACGATTTTCGTCCACTAATTGACGGCAAGCGATGTTCACCAACTTGCTATCATTCAATGCAGAAATATTTCGCAAGTTGCGAACTAAGGCAAAATAACCTAATTTTCCTTCACGTAATAATTCTGACCAAGCACGCAATTTCAATTTATCTTTTTCGATTTTATTGCTCGCGTTTTGACCTGCTTGAGTCAACATAGTTTCCCAAGTTTCGGTATTTTTCAATGTACCGTCCACCAATTCTTGCAATGCTTTCGCATTGGCTTGAGTCGGCTGAGGGTGCACCATGTTCACCATATCAATTAACTTGATTGCTTTGCTTTCACCGCGGTATTTTGCGATTTGGTAAGCATTGAATTTATCAAATGCTTGTGCAAAACCTTTTTTCATGGCATTCGGCAAGTTTGTACCGCCTTTAGACTTGTAGTAAGCCGCGATTTCTAACATATCGTCAGGACGACGAACTATTTGACGGTAAAATTCTTTAGCCCAGTCTTTACCCGACGCATACGCCGCTAATTCTCCCGCCAAAACGTGTGTAATCGAACGCATCCCGTACTCATTACGCGCAAAGATTGCTGCTTGTGCGGCGAATTTCGGGTCAACTTTCGTCAACAAAACCGATAACTCCTTAAAAGCATCTTCTGCTTTTCGGTAAGTTTGGTCTTGAGCGAATGATGTCAAAAGCAAAGATGCCAATTGCATCTTCGGGCTTTGCACGAATGCTTCACCACCTGCGCGGTTTATTGTTTTTTGAGGCGATTTTGCTTTGCGTAATAATTTATTGAATAAAGACATTTCTTGTTTAGTTGATGGTTGTTAGTTGGAAGTTGGTAGGAAAGCGTTTTGCTTTTTCACCCTTCAGGTTACAACCAGGGTTGTAAAATTGGTGGAGAAAAATTGGAGAGAGTACATTAATACGGCGTGTCTACTAAATTTCACCACAAGACTATTTTTAGCCTTGGTAGGATTTGCACCTACAGCTTCCGTATCCCGAAGTAACTCTATTTCCTCACTGCCACCATTTTTTAATATATTTTTGAATAAAAATCCGACGGAGAAAATCGGAGAGAGTATATGCTGCTCTACCAACTGAGCTATGGAACTTTCTTAAGTTCCAGCAGGACTCGAACCTGCGACCCGCCGATTAAATGTCGAAGTAACTCTATTTCCTCACTGCCGTCGTTCTTTATTCAATGAAACTTTCGGAAAGACTTGTAAAAGATTAAAAAAAAACGGAGAAAAAATTGCGTTGAGTGTTGGTTTCAGTAAAAATGAAGTAACTCGATGCTCACTACCGTTTTATTAAAGCAGCGGAGAAAATTGCG
>CAZQTE010000177.1:0-11020 GCA_964595615.1 uncultured Saprospiraceae bacterium | reverse complement strand
ATTAAGCATCTTGATATTTTGTATCGGGCAGAATGTCGATTAGGAGAAATTGTCACTTCCGCAGTTGAACAAATTGAGGACAATATTTTTATACATCGCTTGTCTTCATCAGAAGGAAAAGAGTTGATGCTGGCGCGAACGAAATGGAGCAATATTTCACAAAAAATAAATTAACATGGAAACAATATTAGACGACTTTTCAAATGAAAACAAACAGCCTCGTAAATCTCGTCATATCGTCGTAATGATTTGGCTTATTCTCATGATAATTGCTAATTGCATTACAAGCTTTGCTTATTTTTTTCATGCAGATACAATCGCTATTGGATTTCCTCAATTAGACTCAACATCTATATTTTATATTATTGGAGCTTTTGGCATATTGAATATAATTGCAACTATTTTAGTTTTAAATTGGAAGAAAATAGGTTTTTATTGTTATTGCATTTCAGTCTTTGTTATTGGAATTATTAATGTTTATTTAGAAGTTGGAATTGCTTCCTCTTATGGATTATTAGGCATTTTAATACTATTCGTAATCCTACAATTAAAAAGCAAAAATGGTATTTCTGCATGGAAGAATTTAGAATAAAGGCATCTTTAAAAACCCAAAATGTCGTCTCATCTCGTAAATATGTCTGAAATGTAGCCGTAAAGACCCTCAATGTCAAAATCATAGCGTAAAATTGCAGGCATTTCAGGCGAGAACTATTTTAATGATTAATCAAAATACAGCAATCCTAATTTTTACACGGACTCATCAAGAGGAGTCGCGCGTAAAAGTCTTCAGTTCGCAAACGAACCAAGAGGGTAATGCTGCTATTGCTGAGAAACTCATTCAACACAGTATTTCTACTGCACAAAAAAGTAATTTTCCTGTTTTTCCAATTTTTGATACTGAACAAATTGGTCATTCTTTCGGCGAACGCCTTGCCAATGCCGTCGAGTCTATTTACGATAAAGGTTACGAGAATGTCATTATTATTGGAAATGATTGTCCACAAATTTCTCCAGTAGATTTTCTTTCTACTTCCACGCTTTTAGAAAAATCAAACTTAGTTTGTGGCCCAGCGACTGACGGGGGCTTGTACTTATTGGGAATGGCAAAATCTGTTTATTCTCGTGATGCATTTATTGATTTAGCATGGGAAGAAAAGAACCTGCAAGAGGATATAGAGGAATATGCAGAAGATAATTCTTGTACTATTGAGTATTTAGGTATCTTACAAGATATTGACAACGAAAGCGACTTTAGATATTTTCTAAGTCGAATAAAAAATAAATTACGCCGAGAATTGATGCGCATTATCGCCTCTTTCCAGCGCGCCATTTTTATAGATACCAACTTTCTTTTTTTAGCTAATTTTCTTAGAATTACCTCGCTGCGTGGACCACCACGATAAGCGAATTTACCTTTCTTACATAAAAATTATTGTTTTCGACCTGCGTTTAGTTTCGCTTGTCATCAAATAGCTTGTTTAGATAACTATAAATTCTAATTCATCATCCAGATTAGAATTTATCGCACATCTCTATGCAAAATTAACAACACACATAGATGAAAAAATTCTACCTGTTAGGTATTTTTTGCCTAACAATTAATTTATTATTTGCACAGAATATTACTGTCAAAGGAACAGTAATCGACGATGCCAATAAAGAGTCACTCGCGGGTGTTAGCATCCAAGAAAAAGGAACTTCAACAGGAACGACGACCGAACTCGATGGTACTTTCTCCATTCAAGTTTCCGATGAAAATGCAATTTTAATATTCAGTTATATCGGCTACGCTGAGCAAGAAGAAGCCCTGAATGGTCGTCGTAATTTAACGATTGCGTTAAACGAGTCTTCCGAATTATTAAATGAAGTCGTCGTTACTGCATTGGGATTAGAACGCAAATCAAAAGATTTAGGATACGCTGTACAAAGCTTAAATTCTAAAGAAGTCTCAGAGGTAAAATCTCCAAACTTTGTGGATAATCTTGCAGGTCGCGTAGCAGGTGTAAGTGTCAATCAAGGTGCAACGGGCGTTGGTTCGACTTCAAAAATCACCATTCGTGGCGAAGCTTCTTTCACCAATAACAATCCACTCTTTGTGGTAGATGGCACACCCATTAACAACAATTCAATCGTGAATTTTACGAATGAAGCAGCGGCAGGATTTCAAGAAGTTGACTTTGGAAATGGCGCAATGGAAGTTAATCCAGATGATATTGCTTCGGTTTCTGTCTTGAAAGGTCCGAGTGCTGCGGCACTTTATGGTACGCGCGCCTCTAATGGTGTCGTGATTATTACGACGAAAGACGGTACGGAGCAAAAAGGATTGGGGATTAGCTTTAATTCTACAACTTTGTCGGAGTCAGCTTTCCAATTGCCAGAATTTCAGAATAGTTATGGACAAGGAAACTCAGGCGAATTTGAATTTGTGGACGGACTCGGTGCGGGAATAAACGACAATATTACCTATAGTTGGGGTCCCGCTTTGGACGAGGGAATTTTAATTCCACAATTTGATAGTCCAGTCACTTTACCCGACGGTACAGAAGTGCGCGGCGGTGATGTAGCGGTACACGGCGGTGCGCCTATTACACCTACGACATTTGATGCTCATCCTGACAATTTGAAAGATTTTTACCAAACAGGAATTACTTCAATCAATAATGTGGCAATTTCTTCTGGTTTTGACAGAGGAAATTTTCGTTTGTCTTTGACAGATATGCGGAGCAAGTCTATCATTCCAGGTGTCAATCTAAATCGTCAGACCGTTGGTACAAATTTAACTTTTCGACCTTTGGATAAGTTAACCGTCAGGTCTTCGGTTAATTATGTCAAATCACAAAGTGACAATCGCCCTTCAGGTGGTTATGGTTCTGAAAATATCAACTACTCACTCGTCGCTTGGGGACCTCGTTCTTTGAATACAGAGAACTTGCGCGATTATTGGCAGCCAGGTTTAGAAGATGTGCAGCAATACGCCTTTAACTATACTTTTTTCGATAATCCATATTTTATTTTATTGGAAAATCGTAACTCATTTGACCGCGACCGTATCTATGGAAATATCGCAGCAACTTATGATTTTACGGATAAATTGAGCGCAACAATCCGCACAGGAACAGATTATTCTGACGAAACCCGCCAATTTAGACGCGCTTATAGTACCAACCGTTTTAAAAATGGTGCTTATGCCGAACACGATGTTGCATATCGCGAAACGAACACCGATTTCTTGTTAAATTATCGTGAGAGATTAGGAGATATTGGTTTTGATTTATCTGTTGGTGGCAATCGTTTAGACCAAACAGCTTCTACTTCACAAACACAGGCATTGTCATTAGCACAGCCCGGAATTTTTAAATTATCCAATGCTGCTTCGCCTTTAGAAGTATTTGAATTTGCTTCGCAAAAACGCATTAATAGTGTGTACGGTTTGGCAAAATTTAGTTTCCGCGATTTCTTTTACTTAGACATTACGGGTAGAAATGACTGGTCTTCGGCCTTAGCCAATCCAATATCTACTGAAAATAGTTCTTTCTTTTATCCTTCGGTATCAGGAAGTTTCATTTTATCGAAAGTCTTAGAATTACCAGCATCAGTTTCCTTTGCAAAAGTCCGTGCATCTTGGGCACAAGTAGGAAATGATACCAATCCGTATCAAACGGCAGGTTCATTTATTGCGCAAACGCCATTCAACGGTGCACCAACTTTCAGCGCGCAAGGAACAATAGCCAATACGAATTTACTACCAGAACAAACCAACTCTTTTGAGGCAGGTTTGGACTTCCGTTTCTTCGATGACCGTTTACGTTTAGACGCGACTTATTACAATGCTTTGACTGAAAATCAGATTATCTCTCTGCCTATTTCACAAACTTCGGGCTATAACCAACAGGTCATCAATGGCGGCGCAGTACGTTCAAGTGGTGTAGAAATTCTTTTAGGTTTGACTCCTGTACGTACGGCAGATTTTAAATGGAATAGCTTCTTTAATTTCAGCACGAATAAGGCTATCGTAGAGACATTGCCAGATGAGGCTGGGCGTTTGACTTTGGCTTATTCACGGGTTTATGACAATACAAATCAGACGGTTTGGTTTCAAGTGGAAGAAGGCGGGCAGATTGGCGACATGTACGGAACAGGCTACGCGAAAAACGAAAATGGTGAGTTCATCATAGATGCAAATGGTCGTTATGTAGTAGATAATACTTTGATTTTCTTAGGCAATTATAATCCTGATTTCACTTTGGGTTGGAGTAATGACTTGAGCTATAAAAATTGGAATGTGAGTTTCCTTTTTGACTGGCGTCAAGGCGGCACAATCGTATCGCGTACACAAGCACTCGCGGGTGTAGGAGGACAGTTGGCAGAAACAGGCGACCGTCCAGAAGAAGGGATTATTGCTGAAGGTGTTGTCAATGCAGGTACGGAAGAGTCGCCACGTTGGGAAGCCAATACAACGGCGGTTACCGCAGAACAATACTACCGCCAATTTTATGACCGTAATCATGAAGAAAATAATACTTATGATGCGAGTTTTATCAAGCTGCGTCAATTTGCGATAGGTTACACATTCCAATCTGCTGACAATTCAGGATTTTTTAGAAATGGCAGAAATTTAAACATCTCTCTTATCGGTCGCAATCTTTTTGCATTAAGCGACATCCCACATTTTGACCCAGAACAATTAGCGGTACAAGGCAATAATTTTGTGAGTGGTGTGGAAGATATGTCTTATGCGACGACGCGGAGTATTGGAGTGAAGATTGGTTTTGATTTTTAGAAGATAGAAGGGGAATATTTTGATAATTAACCCCCTAACCCCCTATTGGGGGAACTTTTTTCAGGGCTAAATTTTCTGTAATTCTCAATTTCTGTGTTTCATTTTTTTAGAAAAAGCACAACATAAAAATTCAAGAATTACCGAAAACTTAAACTCAACGAAAGTTCCCCCATTCTGGGGGTTAGAGGGTCGAACAATAAAAATGAAAAAAATAATAACATACATAGCAGCATTCGCACTTTTAGCGGTGACCAGCTGCACCAAAGATTTCACGGAAATCAACACAAATCCAAACGCACCTATCGAAGTGCAGCCAAGTTTATTATTGCGTCAAGTAATTTACAACTATGGCGATGAAATGGCTTACGAAGGATTTGTCGCGGGTAATTTATTGAGTCAGCATTTTACGATGGTAGATTTTAATTTATTTGACCGCCATAATTTAGCTTCGCCGCAAGTTGGTGGAAATCCATGGCCCGTTTTGTACCGTAATTTACGGGATAATGAACTTATTTTAGAAAAAGCCCGCAACACGCCAGCCGCATTGGTTTATGAAGGACCAGCTTTAATTATGAAAGCTTATTTAACGGCAGCATTGACGGATATTTACGGAAATGTTCCCTACTTTGAAGCTTTAAAAGGTCAGGACGGAACGGTGACGCCTGCTTATGACCAGCAGGAAGAAATTTATACAGCGGAGAATGGTATTTTAGATAATTTGAACAAAGGAATTGCTGCGATTGATGCTTACAGAGGGGCGATTACTATGGACGGCGATGTTCTTTTTGGAGGGGATTTGACGGCTTGGACACGTTTTGCTAATTCTTTGCGCGTCAAATATTTGCTGCGTATTTCAAATAAGCAAGATGTGGCGGCGGATTTGCAAGCGATTTATGACGAAGGTAGTTTTATCAGTGAAAATGCACAAAATGCAACTTTTGATTTTACAGATGGACAGCCTAATAATTTCCGTATGGCAAACTTGCGTGCAGGAGATTTTAATCTTTTCATTATGTCCGAAACGATGCAAGAAATCTTGACAGAGACAAATGATTCGCGGATTGGGACTTTTTTCAAAAAAATACAAAATACAGATGCTGAATTAGAATATCAAGGTTTTTTAAATGGCTTAGATGCTTCTGCGACTTCGATTTCGATTGCTGATTATTCTTTGGCAGGCACTATCTTTCGGGAAGCGACAGGTGGTTTGGATGCAAATTTCATGACGGCAGCAGAGACGCATTTTCTTTTTGCAGAAGCGGCTGAAAGAGGATTAATTACCGCTGACGCACAAGCGCATTACGAAGCAGGTGTACAAGCTTCTTTCGCCTATTGGCAAACAGAAATGCCCGCAGATTACCTGACATCTGGCACAACAGCCTACGGCAACGAAGACCCAATCAAACAAATCATAACTCAAAAATGGTTACATAATATCATTAATGGTTATGAAGGCTGGATTGAATATCGTCGTACTGGTTTCCCCGCACTAAAAACGGTGGCAGCAAGTCTGAACAACGATTTAATTCCTGTCAAAATGCCTTATCCGCCAGATGAACAAGCATTGAATGCAGCCAATTATGAAGCAGCAACGGCGACGAATGGAAATAGTGTGAATGTGGCTGTTTGGTGGGATGAATAGTTTTAGTTATTGGTTGAATATGTTGATTGGCTTATTGCCACGGTCAAGATATTCAACCAATCAACACAATCAACAAATAACAAGATGTTCGAAAATCCAAACATACTTCAATGGATACTGGTAGTCTTAAGTGGACTTCTCTTTTTCTTCATTACTCCCGTTTCAAAAACAGTCTCTGAATTTTTTTCAGCGACGGATGCCGAAGGAAAACAGCCTGGCGTTTTTATGTTGACGGCGAGTTTGGTTATCTCTTGGATTTTTGCAAAATCGATTACCAACGCAGCAAATTTAGGATTGCTTTTTGGCTTTGTTGGAGGTGTTGCTTATGCAGTTTACTACTTGTCATTTGTAGTGGCAGGTCTGGTAATTTATCAATTGCGGACAAAAGGTGGTTTTACGAGTATTCATCATTTTTTGCAGACTAAATTTGGACGTTCTGCGGTTATTATCTTTTCAGTTTTAATCGGATTTCGACTTTTCAATGAGGTTTGGTCCAATACAATGGTCATTGGCAGTTATTTTGGGGAGGCAGGAAGTTCACCTTATTATTGGTCAATTTTAGTTTTTACAGGATTAACCTTGGCTTATACTTTGAAAGGCGGTCTGAGAAGTTCCCTCTTGACAGATGCGATTCAAATGGTCTTATTTGGCGTATTGCTTTTCATCATTATGGCTTTAATTATGCCGCGCGGAGAAGAAACCATTAGCGATTATATAAGTTCTGGTTCTTGGACAATGGCAGGCGGATTAAACCTTTTATTTGCTGCTTTTATCCAGATTTTTAGTTACCCTTTTCATGATTCTGTAATGACCGACAGAGGATTTATTAGTAGTCCAAAGAAGAGTTTAAAGAGTTTTTTATTAGCTGCTTTGATTGGATTTTTCTGCTTAGTTATCTTCAGTTTTGTTGGGATATTTGCGCGTTTTCAAGGCATGGAAGGACAAGCGGCGGTAGAAGTTGGGAAGGTCTTGGGTGTAGCGGCGATGTTGGCGATGAATTTTATCATGGTTACTTCGGCGGCTTCGACTTTAGACTCTGCCTTTTCTTCTTTTTCTAAATTGGTGGTTATTGATTTGGGAAATAAAAAAATGCAGACCGTTTCGCGTGGTCGTTTGATGATGGTTCTTTTGACGATTTTAGGTACTTTACCCATATTTTTTAATCCTGAAATTCTCTCTGCGACCACAGTTAGCGGAACAATGGTTATGGGCTTAGCACCTGTTTTTCTCCTATGGAAATTAGACGCGCCAAAGTTATCTTTTCACTTAGCAGTTGGTGCGGGCATTGTCATTGGCGTATTGGTGGCTATCGGAAAATTTCCCAAAAGTCTAATTTTTACCGACGGAAAATACAATGATTTATTGGCATCAAACCTTTATGGGATTGTATTCGTTTTTATTTTGTTTTTAATACCTTATTTTGTTCGCAGAATGCGTTTAGAGTAGAGGAGTCAAGGCCGTTTTTCATTTTTATTTCAATTTTCATTTTAATTCCTGACCATGGCAGCTAAAGCAGCCGGTACTTTTACTGGAAAAATATTAGTTTTTGGAGGCGTTTACAGCAACTTGCAAGCATTGCAAAAAATGCAAAAAATTGCTACTGAATTACAGATTGCCCCATCCAATATCATCTGCACGGGTGATGTCGTAGGCTACTGCGCACAACCCGAAAAAACAGTACAATCTGTCATGAATTGGGGCATTCACTCTATTGCAGGCAATGTCGAAATTCAACTCCGAGAAGGCGAAGAGGACTGTGGTTGCGATTTTACAGAAGGCAGTCGCTGTGACGTATTTTCGAGAAGTTGGTATCCTTATGCCCAATCCAAATTAAGCAAAAGTAGCATTGAGTGGATGCATACCCTACCCAATTTCTTAAATTTTGAATTTGGAGGAAAAAAATGCACTGTCGTACACGGTTCCTATTTTGAAACTTCAGGCTTTATTTTCAAATCTACCCCTTGGCAAATTAAAGCTAAAAATTTTACAGCAACACAGTCAGACATTATTCTCGGCGGACATTGCGGACTCCCTTTTTCAGATGTCCAAGACGACAAAATGTGGTTAAATGCAGGTGTCATCGGAATGCCCGCTAATGACGGGACAACGCGTGTTTGGTATATGGTTTTGGAAGAAAATGAAAATGGAGAAATTGATTTTACACACCATTCATTTCAATATGAGCATAAGCAAGCAGCTGATTTAATGGAAGAAAACTACTTGCCCTCAGAATATGCACATACTTTAAGGACAGGTCTCTGGGACAATTGTGAAATATTGCCCGATGAAGAAACCGCCGCACAAGGAATAAAATTAAACTTCAAGGAGTAATTCCAACTCAGACTTAAACCCAAAGCAGACTTCATTTTATCTTGAAATATTTTACAATGTACTTTATTTTAATATTGGTGAATTAGTCTAAAAACAGAGATAAAAATTTCATATTTCAGCATTAAGAAAACAAAAGCCATAATTTTTCTTATCTTTCAGCGAATTTTCGCTAGCTGACGCATTTTATGAATCGCTTGGTACGATAATAGGATATTTTAAACCGACAATTACCAACTAACAAATGTCAACCAAATTATGATAACACATCCATACCCGCATCTTTTAAAGCCATTAGACCTAGGCTTTACGACAATCAAAAATCGCGTCATCATGGGCTCGATGCACACAGGCTTAGAAGAAGCTAAAAATGGCTTTGAAAAGCAGGCCGCTTACTTTGCTGAACGTGCACGAGGTGGTGTTGGTCTTATCGTAACGGGTGGTATTGCCCCTAATCGCGCAGGTTGGGTAGGTCCATTTGGAGCAAAATTGACAACAAAATCAGAAGCGAAAGAACATAAGAAAATTACAGATGCGGTACACGCTGAAGGTGGTAAGATTTGTATGCAAATCTTACATACTGGACGTTATGGTTATCATCCATTTTGTGTTGCGCCAAGTCCAATTCAAGCGCCGATTAACCGTTTTAAGCCGTGGGAATTGAAGAGTAGCGGTATTAAGCGTACGAAAAAAGCTTTTGTAAAATGTGCCTTATTAGCAAAAGAAGCAGGATATGACGGCGTAGAAATAATGGGTTCAGAAGGTTATTTATTAAACCAATTTATTGCTAAAAAGACAAATAAACGTACAGACGAGTATGGCGGTTCTTACGAAAATCGAATTCGTTTTCCTTTGGAAATAATCAGAGAAACTCGCGCAGCAGTTGGGGAAAATTTCATTCTCATCTATCGCTTGTCGATGTTGGATTTAGTGGATGAAGGAAGTTCTTGGGAGGAAGTTGTACACTTAGCAAAAGAAGTAGAAAAAGCTGGTGCGAATATCATTAATACAGGTATCGGTTGGCACGAGGCGCGCGTTCCTACTATCGCGACGGTTGTACCGCGCGCAGGTTTCGCTTGGGTGACGAAGCGATTAATGGGAGAAGTGAATATTCCTTTGGTCTCTGTGAATCGTATTAATACACCAGAAATTGCAGAACAGACATTAGCAGATGGCTGTTCGGATATGGTTTCTATGGCGCGTCCACTTTTGGCAGATGCTGAATTTGTGGTGAAAGCTATGGAAAATCGTGCAGACGAAATCAATACGTGTATCGCTTGTAATCAAGCTTGTCTTGACCATGTATTTAAACGTCAAACAGCAAGTTGTCTGGTAAATCCAAGAGCTTGTTATGAAACGGAATTGAATTATGAAGCTGTAGATACAAAACGAAAAATCGCAGTTATTGGCGCGGGCCCAGCAGGTCTAACCGCATCAACGATATTAGCAGGTCGTGGTCATAATGTCGATTTATACGAAGCAGCGAGTGAAATCGGTGGACAGTTCAACATGGCAAAACAAATTCCTGGAAAGGAAGAATTCCATGAAACAATACGCTACTTTAAACGCCAAATTGAACTGACAGGTGTTAATCTACTTTTGAACACAAAAGCGGATGCAGATAGTTTGTCATCGAAAGATTATACAGATGTCATTATCGCTACAGGAGTAACGCCGCGTATGCCGAAAATTAATGGAATAGACCATCCAAAAGTCTTGTCCTACATTGATGTATTGAGACATAAAAAAGAGGTTGGAAAGAAAGTCGCAGTTATTGGTGCAGGAGGTATTGGTTTTGATGTTTCTGTCTTTTTGACGGAAGGCGGTGAGTCTGTTTCTCTCAATATCCCAGCATTTATGGATGAATGGGGTGTGGACATGGAATACAAAACTGGCGGTGCATTAAAGCAAGCGGAAATCGAAGAAAGCCCACGTGAGATTCATTTAATGAAACGTTCACCAGGAAAACATGGCGCGAAACTGGGTAAAACGACAGGTTGGATTCACCGTTCACACTTGAAAAAGAAAAGTGTGCAAATGGTCAGCAGTGTTCAATATGATAAAATTGACGATGCTGGTTTACACTTTAGTGTCAATGGCAAATCTCAGGTTTTAGACGTTGATAATGTGGTTATCTGTGCAGGACAGCTTCCTTTCCGTGAATTGCATGGACCATTAGAATCGAAAGGTATTAAAGTGCATTTGATTGGTGGCGCATTAGAGGCTGGGGAATTGGATGCTAAGCGGGCTATTCGTCAGGCGGCGGAGTT
>CAZQTE010000176.1:2919-11045 GCA_964595615.1 uncultured Saprospiraceae bacterium | reverse complement strand
CTTAGAAGAAAAAATTACTACGTATTATGGCTCAACTTATTAAATCACTTTTACTAATCATAACAACTAAAATAAAATGACAATCAAGAATGTACTCTCTCGCCTAAAGGATGGCAACGAACGTTTTGTTTCTGACGGATTAGAACGTAAACTACAAGATAAAACACGTCGTGTTGACTTAACTAGCGGACAAGACCCTTATGCTATTATTTTGAGTTGTGCGGATAGCCGCGTTGTTCCAGAATTGGCTTTTGATGCTGGTCTTGGTGAACTTTTCGTGGTACGTGTAGCTGGAAATGTTGCTAATAGTTCTTCTATTGCCAGTATTGAATATGCAGTTGCACATATCGGCACGCCAGTCATTGTCGTCTTAGGTCACCAAAGCTGTGGTGCTGTTACTGCTGCTATCGGCGGTGGTGATAATGGCTACAATTTAAATCACTTATTATCTCACATTTCTCCAGCAATTCATGCATGTGAGGCAGGTGCATCTGTAACTGATGTCGTGAAGAAAAATGCAGAAATGACTGCTAAAGAATTAGTAGGACGTTCTTCAATTATCGCTGATGCTGTTAAGTCGGGTAAATTGGAAATCGCGCCAGCTTATTACAATTTGGATACGGGAGTTGTTGACTTCTTGTAGGAATTGACAAATGAAAAAACAGGCTACTCAATGTGTATTGAGTAGCCTGTTTTTTGTTTTAATTGTCTTGCACTGATTAAACGTATAATAAATAGGCTCAGTCTTACTCTAAAAATATCAATTTAAATTCAGCAAAAATATCTTTTTCTATATGTTCTGCTAATAACCTTCCACGCTGTACAGGAACAACAATAGTGTCATTAGGTAATTCATTAAATTCACAAATGATTGATTTCCTAAGTCCTGGATAAAAATTTAAAGAGTGATCTACACCAATATACCACTCTGTAGCATATTCTTCAAATCCATTTCCTTTAACAGTAACAACCATTTGAAAACCATTAATTGGAGAAGCATCTTTTACTTTTTTTCCATAACGCCATTGTTTTTCTAACCAAGCTTCATTTACGTTCAAAACTATACTATCGTTAATAATATAAGGATTTTCAGGCACCTGATAGGCTTTAACAAAAACGCCTCTCCTTTTCGCATCTTCTATTGTCTCACATATTCCTAAATTTCCAGAAAGAGGATTGAGACAACTCGACAGGTTTAGCATTACAAACAATGAAAACAATAAGATTAATAATTTTTCATTTATTTTATTCATTATAGTCCGTTTTATATTTTTAGGCAAGCTATCGTTTTACCGCTCTATCCCACGCCCAGAAATAATCCCTCCAAAGAAAACAGCATTCAAAAATACTCGGTTAGGTCCATACCAAAAGGCACGAAAGTTAGGATTATCAGCAAAACAAATAACCTTTCCTCGCCCTGTACCACTTACGATTACCGCAGCAGAATTTCGAATATTCTCCATATTCGCTTTAGAAATATAACCTCCTAAAAGCGGCTTATCTGTATAAATAAATGGTGTTGCGTAAGCATTTTTTGTCGGTTCAAAGAAGAGTGTTCCGCGTCTGAAGACAGGCAGCATATCATCCGTCAATCCATAAGCTAATGGATGTGTCAAGTCTGCTTTTGTTTCAAAAATAGCACCACCGATGACCTCCGCGCCAGCATCTCGCTGTCTCATTTCATATGGACGCAATTTGTTTTTTCTATCTTTTAAATCTACTTCATCTTTCTTATTTTTCACCACATCAAAATTTGCTATACCTTGGCTCTTTGCCCAAGTTGCGGCGCGCTTCATAGTGATTAAAGTTCCCCCTTCTTGCACCCATCTTTTCAATTTTTCACTACCTCCACTATCAATATTACGATAAGAACCATCCACCATAACTATGACATTATACTTAGTCAAATCGCTATAATTCACAGCTCTTGTCTCTAACAAAGTCGTCGCCATATCCATACGATAATCCAATAGGTGCCAAACCTCACCAGCATCATAAGAGTTCGTCCCTGCACCAGTAATGACCGCTACATTTACAGCTTTCAAGGCAGAAAATGCGGGACTTCCTAAATAACTCCCAGACTTACTCTCACCACTATCAATAGCTGTAATTTCTGCTCCTGAAATACGTGCAGCTTCTGTCACTAAGTTATGAATTTCAGCAGGTGTTTTATCTTGATTTTGGACAGAAATCAAAATTGTTCCGCGTCCATATTTTCTATCATCTGCACCTTTAAATTTATTTGTTGCCACCTCTGTGCGTAATCCTGCTTGTTGCAATAGATTTAAAGCTTTTGGAAAGTAATACGCCTCCCTATCTAAGAGATAAGCATACTCGCTATATGCGGGCAATTTGGTATTTCTCAGTGTCTTTTTATCCAATTTTTCGCCTAATGAAAATCCTCCAGACAAAGCAGCATAATCCAAATCAAATGCCAATGGCAAAGTCCATGCAGATACATCATAAAACAAACTATCTTTAAAAGATGTCGAAGTCTCAAACATCGCACGAATAAGGCGATTTTGTGTTTGTTCCAATGGAATGATTAGACTATTCTCTTTTGAAAACGTCTGTCCTTTTTGCGAAATGTCCTGATTGCTATGATATAGATTTATCTCATGTCTCTCTAGCATTTCCGCAAAACGGAATAAACGCGCTTTGTCTTTTCCTGCACTAACAACATAAGCTTTATTGGATGCTTTTGCCGCTTCCTTTTGTGCATTTTTGTAAAAATTATATTGATAACTTAGAAAGTCTTCTTTCAAGTCTTTCGCTGCTTGAAAAGTAGAGAAAGAGGTCGTTACCTGATTACGAATCGTGAAAGGAAAAGTAATCACACCATGCTCTGTATCCTGCGCGTGCCCACGAGAACTCGCTTGCTCAAATAAGATTCCAACCGCCCCATTAATATCCGGATAGGTCGAACCTTTTCCATAATAAAAATCATCAAAGCTCTCTTGCGTATAATACAGAGAACCGATTTTGTCCAGAGCCTTCGCGTGGTATCTTGATATTTTAAAGGTCAAATCTTGATTGCGCTGTGGCGTTAAAGGATTAGTCCTATCTGGCACTCCTGGTTGAAAAAAGAAAGTTGCATCTGCCCCCATTTCATGATGATCAGTTAAGACATTCGGTTTCCAATCATGAAAGTTTTTGATGCGTGCTTGACTCTCTGGATGTTGCACAGGTAACCAATCTCGGTTAAGATCAAACCAATAGTGATTTGTACGTCCACGTGGCCAGGGTTCGTTCAATTCTCTACTTTGCGGGTCACTCACAAGATTTTTTCCTTTGTTAGAATTTGCCCAAGTAGAAAAACGATGCAAGCCATCAGGATTGTAACAAGGATCAAAGAGAATAACTGTGTTCGACAATAAATCATCTACTTCTTTCCCCTTGCCAGCAGCGAGATAATAAGCAACTAAAGGTGCAGCATTAGAGCCACTACTTTCATTTCCGTGAATACTATAGCCTGCATAAACGACAGCAGGCATATCTGCAAAATTCTGTTTTGCAGGAGCATTAGGATTAGAAAGAGTGACATGTTCCGCTTGAATACGGTCAATATTTTTTTGATTTTCAACAGAAGTAATTGTCAATAAAAGTAAGGGGCGACCTTCATAAGAACGGCCAGTCTCTTTTAGTGTCACTCGGTCACTAGCTTGAGCGAGTGCACGCATATAATAAACCAGTTGGTCATGCGAGATATGATTTTCTCCAATTTGATAACCTAAGATTTGCTCTGGTGTTGGTACATTTTCATTGTATTCAATATCAGGCAAATAATAGGTTAAAGGCTGCTTTTGGGCAAAAGCATTTTGAGTCAGAATGGTAAAAATCAGAAATAGTCCAAGTAAAATTCTAAGCATGACAACTTTTTAGTTTTAAAAATATTCACAAAATAGAAAAGAAAAACAATTTCAAAGAAGAAAGGAACATTGTAAAGCTTCAAGACATAAAATAAATACTTATATTTTGCTTGAACGACGACTTTTTATAATGCTATTTTGCTAGTTTTAGTTTTTACGCACTATTTTTGCAAACACATTCTAAATACCTCACATATATCTATATCGATAATATCAAACAATAAAAGTCTCGACTGTCAAAAAAATTCACTTTTATATTTTCGCCAAAACAACACTGGTTTTCTAAGTCTGTTTCTCAAAATCTGGAAAAGCTTCTTGTAAGTGAAACTTACACTATTGGTTAGTCTTTTCCCAAAATATTTTTTCTCGGATGTCAAGATTTCTTCTACCTATCTTAATGATTGTTAGCACATTTGCAACAATCTCAGCACAAGACCTTTCTTTTAAAGCTAAAAGATACTCTCAAAAAGTAGAGTCTATTTTAGATAAAAAATTTAAGGACTATCAAATTTTCCAATTTAATACAGATAATTTAGAAAATCATATCCGACAAACAGATGGAAACACAGAAATTTCCCTACAATTTGGAGACGACTATAACTGGGGTTTAGATTTATTGAACAGCGATTTATTCGCTGAAAACTATATCTTACGTGACGGTCAAAAAAGGCTTACAGGTCCACGTCCAGTACCTATGAGAGGATACTTATTAGGAGGTAATAATCAACGTGTAGCACTGACGGTAAGTGAGGATTTGATTTATGGCTTTGTTGAGGAAGATGACAAGACTTACTATATCGAACCACTACGCTATTTCACAACAAATCAAGAAGAGAATTTATTTGTCATTTATGAAGAATCAAACGTCATAAAAGACAATACAATTAAGTGTGCAGTAACAGAAAAGCATCACAGAGGACAACATTTAGAACATCAACATAAAACAGAAAACTCTACTGACGAAAAGAGCGTGCTAGCATGTAAACTATTAGAACTAGCAATAGCTTCTGATTTTTTAATGTTTCAAAGTTATGGCTCGGTAGCAGCCGTAGAAGCTCATAATGTGGGCGTGATGAATAATGTAGGAACAGATTACGATGATAGTTTTAATGATGAGATTCAATTTCAAATCGTAGAGCAATTCGTTCCTTCAACAGCTGCAGCAGACCCTATATCGGGTAGTCTTGACATTGGAACCATTCTAGATGAATTTACGGCTTGGGGACCTGGGGGATTTAACAATACGCATGATTTAGGGCAGCACTGGTCTGCACGTGATTATAATACGACAACGATTGGTTTAGCTTGGGTTGGTGTAGTTTGTGAAAATTTCAGATACCACGTTTTAGAAGATTTCTCAGGTACAGCTTGGGCTTTACGCGTTTTGACATCTCACGAAATGGGTCATAACTTTAATCAAGGTCATGACGACTCAGGTTCTGGTTTTATTATGGCACCTTCGGTGAATAATACAGCTACTTGGTCTCCTGCCTCTATTGCAGGTTTTAATAGTTACGTACCTGGTTTAAATTGTCTTTCAGCCTGTCCTCCAGACTTACCTCCAGTTGCTGCATTTACAGCAGAATATACACAAGTTTGTACAGGAGGTCTCACTCGTTTTACAGATAATTCTACAGAAGCACCAAATGCGTGGAACTGGACATTTACAGGAGGAACACCAGCGACTTCCACAGAGCAAAATCCATTAATCCAGTACAACAGCCCAGGAACTTATGCTGTTTCATTAACAGCATCTAATAATGTAGGCGGTAATACTTCTACTCAAAATGGCTACATAACTGTAGGAGCAGGGGGTACAGACTTTTTCTTTTACGAAGACTTTGAAGATGGAATAGGAGGATTTACAATAGAAAACCCGAACAATGGTAGTATCACTTGGGCACCAATAGAAGTGCAAGGCGCGCGCTATGGGAATCAAGCAATGTTCATGGATAATTATGATTATGATAATGTGGGACACAGAGATTATCTCGTTTCTCCTACTATTGATTTTTCAGGTAGAACCGATGCAGTCGCGAAAATAGATTATGCTTATACGAATTTTGATGCTACCCACGCTGACTCTTTAATTGTTTCTATTTCTACAAATGACGGAGCAAGTTGGGTGAGAGTTTTCACTATGGGTGAAGACGGTGCAGGTTCTTTAGCAACAACACCAACAACACAATCTGAATTCGAGCCTTCCTCTGATACAGATTGGTGCTTTGCAGGATTTTATGGTAGTGGCTGTTTGGAAATTGATTTATCAGGCTATAGTTCTGCTACTACAAAGCTTCGTATTGAAAATTACAACGACTTTGGTAATAACATGTATATTGAAAATGTAGCTGTTATTAGTTCTTGTGCATCATTTGTGGCTCCAACTGCTATTTTTAGTGTAAGTGAAAATCAAGGTTGTGAGCCATTTACGACACAATATTTTGATAATAGTGAGGGTTCTCCAACCTCTTGGAACTGGTCATTCCCTGGTGGTACACCTGCGAGCTCTACAGAGCAAAATCCTATCGTAACTTATAATACAGCTGGTAACTATAATGCCACTCTAGTAGCAACAAATGAGGTTGGTTCAGATAGTCAAACTCTAAACAGTCTTGTAACCGTTAGTGCAGGAACAATCCCAGCATTTAACTTTGATGTTAACGGAATGACTGTTGATTTTATAGATGCTTCACAAAATGCGACGAGCTATAGTTGGAGTTTTGGAGATACAAATACATCTGGACAAATAAATCCTTCTCATACTTATAGTACAGAAGGAGTTTTCCCTGTAACATTAACAGTTACGAATGAATGTGGTAGTAATGACATTACACAAAACGTTACAATTGAAGGAATGCCAAATGCGGTTTTCTCAGCAAGTGCTACAAGTGGATGTACGCCTTTAACTGTTGATTTTTCTAACTTCTCTTCTGGTTTAAATTCAACACCTTCATGGGATTTCCCAGGAGGTACTCCAGCAACAAGTACTGACGAAAATCCAACCGTAACTTACAATACACCTGGTGTTTATTCTGTTTCTTTGACAGTCACCAATAGCGCAGGTAGTGATACTCAGACACAGACTAATTTAGTCGTTGTTAATAGTGCTCCAGTTGGTGGTTTTAATTTTGTAGCAGATGAATTAGCTGTTGATTTTACAACAAACACAACGCCTTTACCTACGAGTGTAACTTGGGATTTTGGAGATACAAATAGTAGTACTGAGTTAAATCCTACACATACCTACGATGCTGACGGAACTTATACAGTAAGCTTTACAGCAACAAATGAATGTGGAACGATTACAGAAACAGAGACAATCGAAGTTTCCTTAACACCTGTCGCTCCTACTGCTAGTTTTACAGCTAATAATGTAACAGGCTGTGAACCATTTACTGTCGACTTCATTAATCAATCTTCTGATAATTCAGAGACTTATAATTGGACATTTGAGGGTGGTACACCTGCAACGAGTACAGATATAAACCCAACGGTGACTTATAGTACACCGGGGAACTACGCCGTTAGTTTGATAGCAACAAATGAAGTTGGTGAAAACACTTCTACTCAGACCAACTACATCACGGTTAATCCTTTACCAAGTACAAGTTTTACCGCTATAACAGATGAATTGTCCGTTAATTTTACGAATACTTCTACTGAAGCGACAAGCTATTCTTGGGAATTTGGAGATACAAATACCAGTTCAGAAGTCAATCCAATGCATACTTATGACACAGAAGGAACTTATACTGTAACATTGATTTCGACTAATGATTGTGGTAGTATTACAGAGACAATGGATGTAGTTGTTGCCCTTACTCCAGTTGCACCTATAGCAGGTTTTATAGCTTCTGTCAATGAGGGTTGTGAACCATTTACTGTAGAATTTTCTAGTCAATCTTCTGATAATACGGAAGATTTACTATGGACTTTCGCAGGTGGTACACCAGCCACAAGTACAGATTTAAACCCAATTGTAACTTACAATTCACCAGGTACTTTTGATGTGACTTTAGTTGCAAGTAATGAAGTAGGAACAGATGAAGTAATGCAAACAAACTTCATCGTCGTTAATCCTTTACCTAGTGCAGATTTCACACCTGTTTCAAGTGAATTAGTTGTTGATTTTACCAATAATTCTCAAAATGGAAGCACTTATTCTTGGGATTTTGGAGATACAAATAGTAGTATCGAAGATGCACCAACGCATACTTACGACGACGAAGGAACATATACTGTGACCTTAACAGTTAC
>CAZQTE010000176.1:0-2819 GCA_964595615.1 uncultured Saprospiraceae bacterium | reverse complement strand
CACCAACGCATACTTACGACGACGAAGGAACATATACTGTGACCTTAACAGTTACGAATGAGTGTGGAACAGATGTATTCACAGAACTTGTAGAAGTTGCTTTAACTCCCGTTGCTCCAACAGCAGCATTTACAGCAAGTGTCAATGAAGGTTGTGAACCATTTACTGTAGAGTTTTCTAGTCAATCTTCTGACAATACAGAAAACCTAAGTTGGTCTTTCCCTGGCGGTACTCCTGCTACAAGTACAGACGTAAACCCAACCGTAACTTATAATACAGCTGGCACTTTTGATGTCTCTTTAATAGCAAGTAATGAAGTGGGGAATGACCAAGCGATGCAAACAAATTTCATCGTCGTTAATCCTTTACCTAGTGCAGATTTCACACCTGTTGCTAATGAATTAGTCGTTGATTTCACCAATAATTCTCAAAATGGAAGCACTTATTCTTGGGACTTTGGAGATACAGGCAGCAGTATAGAAAATGCACCAACGCATACTTATGATGACGAAGGAACATATACTGTGACCTTAACAGTTACAAATGAGTGTGGAACAGATGTCTTTACAGAACTTGTAGAAGTTTCTTTAACTCCTGTTGCTCCAACAGCAGCATTTACGGCAAGTGTCAATGAAGGTTGTGAGCCATTTACTGTTGAATTTTCTAGTCAATCTTCTGACAATACAGAAAACCTAAGTTGGTCTTTCCCTGGCGGTACTCCTGCTACAAGTACAGACGTAAACCCAACCGTAACTTATAATACAGCTGGCACTTTTGATGTCTCTTTAATAGCAAGTAATGAAGTGGGGAATGACCAAGCGATGCAAACAAATTTCATCGTCGTTAATCCTTTACCTAGTGCAGATTTCACACCTGTTGCTAATGAGTTAGTAGTTACTTTCAATAACAATTCACAAGACGGAAATACTTACACTTGGGATTTTGGAGATATGAATATTAGTGATGCAGAAAATCCAGTTCATACTTATGGTATGGAAGGTACATATCTCGTTACCTTGATTGTCACTAATGATTGTGGTACAACGACCTTTGAGGAAGAAGTAACAGTCTCCCTTACTCCTGTTGCTCCTACAGCCGCATTTACAGCTAACGAAACTTCAGGTTGTGCACCATTTACAGTACAATATACAAGTCAATCTTCAGCTAATGCAACAAGTTTACTTTGGGAATTTGAAGGAGGAATGCCTGCAACAAGTACAGAAACTAATCCTGTTGTTGTTTACACTTCTATTGGTTCTTTCAGTACGACATTAACTGCAACTAACGAGGCAGGAAATGGTATTGCCTCTGAGACGAATTACATTGTAATTAATGATGTTCCTTCCATTGGTTTCTCATCAGTAAGCAATTTCCTAGAAGTTGATTTTACAAATACAACAACTAATGCTGATACTTATGAATGGAACTTTGGAGATATGGGCATAAGTGCTTTAGAAAATCCAACACACACTTATACAGAACCAGGAACATATACTGTCATTTTAACAGCAACAAATGAATGTGGCAGTGTAGAAATGTCAACAGAAGTAACAGTTAGTCTTGCACCTACAGCACCGACGGCAGCTTTCTCTACGGACATTTCAGAAGGCTGTGCGCCATTGACAGTGAGTATGACAAATCTTTCATCTGATAATGCGGATAGCTATTTGTGGGAAGTGACGGGACCAACACCTGCAAGTTCTATGGAGGAAAATCCAGTATTCACTTTTACAACAGCAGGTTCTTACTCTATTAGTTTAACAGCAAGCAATGAAGTCGGAGAAAATACACAAACTCAGGCAAATATTGTCATTGTAAATGATGAACCTCTTGCTAATTTCTCTTCTTCTGCTTTTGGGAATACCGTCAATTTTTTCAATAATTCACAATTTGGCGATACATACCTTTGGAATTTTGGAGATAATATGACTTCAAATGAAGAAAATCCTTCACATGAATATGCAACGGAAGGTTTCTACACAGTGACATTAACCGTCACAAATGAGTGTGGAGAAAACGTTTGGACGGAAGGTGTTACGGTTGGAGCTATGATGCCAGTGACAAATTTCATCGCAGATATTGAAGAAGATTGTGTTCCTTTCGTAGTACAATTTACAGATAATAGTAGCAACGATCCAACTTCTTGGGATTGGACTTTTGAAGGCGGTACACCTGCTACAAGTACAGAGCAAAATCCAGTCGTTACTTTTAATACTCCAGGAGAGTATGACGTTACTCTTGCGGCAGCAAATGAGGTTGGTAGTAACAATATTTTACGCAGTGAATTTATCCATGCGTTAGACATCCCAAATGCTTCATTTGCATGGATAAATAACGGATTGAATATTTCCTTCACCAATACTTCATTAGCAGGAACAAGTTATATGTGGAATTTTGGCGACGGATTTTCGACGACAGCCGTTTCGCCTTCTCATGAGTATGAGATGAATGGCATTTATACAGTGACATTGACTGTAGAAAATGAGTGTGGAACATCGACTTTCTCCGATGAAATAGATTTACGCAACACAAGTATTGGAGAATTAGATTTCTTATCAGAATTTAATCTTTATCCAAATCCTAATAATGGTCAATTTACTCTTGTTTTGGCAGGAGAAGGCTTGGGTACAGATGTATTAGAGATTCGTTTGATTAATGTGATTGGTCAAGTGATGAAGCAAGAAGAAGTGAACTTCACTGGTAATTTAGAGCGTACTTATGACCACCGTAATTTAGCAGCAGGAATGTATTTTGTTGAATTACGAGCAGGTAATAAAAATGTTTACAAGAAACTTGTGATAGAATAGTAGTATATTTAA
>CAZQTE010000175.1:6457-11169 GCA_964595615.1 uncultured Saprospiraceae bacterium | reverse complement strand
TCCTTTCTCAGGATTAACCATATAAACAAAGTTAGAATAACCCCGAATACACTCCCGCATATTCTTCGTATTATTCCAAGTCTTACCTTTAAATCCGTCGCGTTCAATCTGATATAGCAGCGCTCTGAAGTTTTTCAAATGCTTGCGACTCACATTCAATTTTTCATTCACAACAATGCCTGTTACCTCTTGTTGACGACCGTGATGCATGATACGTAGTTTGTCAGGATGCATAATAAAACCTTCCTCTTCGACGATTTTATGTGCAATCCAAAGGATTTTCCCTAAGTCTGTTTTAGCCTCTTCATTCGCCGAAAAAGTCAAGTCATCCGCGTAGCGTGTGAAAGTGAAGTTATGCTTTTTCGCAGCACCCAAAAGGCGTTTATCCAAAGTCCGACAGATGAGATTGGTAATGACTGGACTCGTCGGCGCACCTTGTGGTAAATGACGTTCGCCCGAAGCTACAAAATAAGTCTGTCCGTCCATTTTGACTTTGCTCGTTTCCGCTTCAGTACACAAAAGAGCCAATATCGTCGCATATTTCTCCGCATAACCCAAGGATTCAAAAAGCCCCTTCACCCGACGATAAGAAATGGTCGGAAAGAAGTTTTTCAAATCCATATTTACCACCACAGCCTTATTCAAATGCTGTTCCGCATTGTCCACAATCGAACGTTCTGGTACAAAACCATAAGCCGTATCTTGAATGTCCAATTTGTACAAAATTTCATGCAAAACATTGTACTGCACTTGTTTTAAAAAAGGCATTGGCGCAGAAATCAAACGTTTGCCACCACTCTTTTTAGGCAAGTAAAAGCGTTGATAATGAGAGACTTTGCTCACTTTTCGATTAAAAGCTAAGAAGCGTAATTGTGAAATATTAACCTTCAATAAAGTCGCTAAATCTTCGGTCGTATTGAAAACAGGTAAGCCTAATTTGTTTAATTTTTCGACATCATTTTCCACATTATGCAAACCAAAAGAAACATCCTCTCCCAGATTAGTAATGTCTAATTTTTGACGTTCCCGCCATGCTTCTTGACGTTCTTTTTTCGCTTCCTCACGCGCAATTCTTCCTGCTTTTTGCTTCTCTCGCGAAGCCTTCATGCGCTCTTTCCGAATCCTCTTTAGCAGAGCATCTTTATTTTCTAAAACACGCTGTTTGTGCAAATAAGAACGCAATTCCTTATTCAGTTCCGTCTCCTTATTTATCAATTCTTCCGCCACAGAAGGCTTGTCCACATTGACTTCCCAAAAGCCGAGGCGTTTCATTTCTTGCAAAATGACATCTTGACGCGAAGTAGCGCGCATTTGTTTTCTGAGTTCTGAGCGGCGGTCGTTCATAGTTGGTGGTTGGAAGTTGTTAGTTGGTAGGCATGTGTGACTTAGTCTTTCGATTCTGCCAATGCCTGATTAATTTTTTTCATGTCACTTTCACACGATTTGGCGGATAACCATTTTTTTTAATAATAAAGTGTGCAGGTCTTAATTCTAAGCCACTGACAAACAGTAACTTAAAAAGAAAAACCCACACAATCTAACCCGTTAATTTTAAGTAGTCAACAGTAAAAATAAGCAAAAACCGCCTACCACCTACCAACCTCCAACTACCAACTAAAAATAAGACTTCGTGCGTACCAAGAACCTGCGTCGGCAACTCCGGCAGCCTGGTAGTACCCTATTATTTTACATCTCCGATGTGTCACCGAAAATGATAGGGTACTACCGTTAGGCTGCAAAGTCACGCAGTCGCGGGTGAAGCGTGAAAAAGCTGTAAGTCTGATTGACGATAACATCAATCGAAATGCAAGTGCGTATTTAGTTGGTGGTTGTTAGTTGTTAGTTGGTGGGCTGTGAATGCTTGCCATTTTAACTTTCAACTAAAACAAACGGTAAAATCAGAAAAGCAATCCTTTATAGCTGGGAATTGTTAGTTGAACATTGAAAGGCGCTCTTTGCCCACCAACTAATAACCACCAACTACCAACAAAAAAAAGACTTCGTGCGAACCGAGAACCTGCACTGTCAACTCCGGCAGCCTGGGGGTACTATGCTATTTCACATCTCCGATGTGTCACCGGAAATGGCATAGTACCCCCGTTAGGCTGCTTAGTCACGACAGCGCGGGTGAAGCATGAAAAAGCTATAAGTCTGATTGACGATAACATCAATCGAAGTGCAAGTGCTTTTGGATTAGTTGTTAGTTGTTAGTTGGTGGTTGATAGGAACGCGCCCACCAACTAACAACTACCAACCACCAACTAAAAAAGAATAGCTTTCTGATTTTATCTTGAATTTTCACTCTTTTGTGAAAATGTATTTTATTGTAAAATGAAAAAATCGTAAGATTTTCTCTCTGGTCTCTCGTATTAGTATTCTTAACAAGCTACGCTCGAAAGAAAAACTCTGCGCCTCTCTGTCTCTGCGTTCAATTCCTCATACTCATCCGCATCGCTAAAACGTGCTCACAAGGACCTTTTCGTAGTTTATTTCTTTTATAAAAATGACAAGTACAAGTCGCCTCCGTCAATCTCTCGTCACCGTCAATTTTCAAACTTGTGCTAAAGGATTTATTATCAGCCGTTACAATTCCTTCAAATAATTTTCCTTCTGGATTGCGGTAGTCTTTGCTAATGTGAACCGCGTTATTATTCGCCAATTCCCTTGCTTTTGCTTCCGTTTCATTCGCAAAACGTAAATCGCGCAATGGCAAATCCTCCTGTGTCAATTCTCTCAAACGATAGCTTTGTGCATTTAAATCGTAAACTACTTTTCCTGCTTGTATTAAAACTTGCAAAGTACCTAAGACGGCAGATTTTTGTAGATTAAGTTGCTGCGCTAAAGTATCAGGAGTCGCATACCAAACTTTCTTTAAAGCCTCGTAAACATCCTTTTTCGCTAAGGCACTGACTTCTCTGCGCGGTGCTAAAAGGTCAAAATTACCCATACGTGACCAATCATTTTTAGTCCAGCCCGATAAGCCTAATGTGAAATTTAAATCTCCCAAATCTGCGACAAAAAAGGATGGTAAACCCGTTCCTAAAAGTGTGACTTTAAAAGATTTAGAAACAGGAATTAAGCGCTCTAAAGTCAATAAGCGACGACGACCCCAAATCCGTATTTCTTGTGCTTTATCACCTCTGTAAATGGAACGACTGCACTTGACACAAATATTCCAAGGCTCAAAAATGGCTTCGACGGGTTTTCCAGGTTCTAATTTAAAACGAATAGAACGGGGTCCTACGTGCGCCTTATTTTGCTTCAAAACGAAGAGAAAATTATGCATGTCCATTGGATGCAAATCAAAAGTGGCTGCTGACATGGTCATCGCCGAACTCACTTGCAAAAATCCACGTACCCAACTGTCTGGCAAATCAATTTTTACTTCTTTAAAAGTATCTTCGCCCGCTGTTTCTACTTCAAATCCCGACGGGTCAATCTTAAATTCTGTGTTCTTGTAAGGGCGTATTTTTTGAAACTCATTGTACAAAGCCGCCGAGTAATCAATATTCGTAGTTCCACACTCAAAATCATCTATTCCCTTGAAAACGTTGTAGTTACAACCGACTTTTCCGTAACTGGACTCATCTTGACTAAAGCATTCAAAGAATAATTCGTCTGGATGCACCGTGATGATTGGGTCGAGAACATACCACATATCCATGTCTCGTAAGCGGATATAGTTAAAATATTTTCGTTGCGCATCGTAGAATGGTTGCATTGCTGTTTGCTTCTCTTTGCGTACATAAATTAGCTCTTCTTTTAACTCTTTTATCCGTCCTTCGACCTGCGTTTTTTCGCCGCCATATTCTGCCACCCACAAATCTTCTTGGCTTTTCACCCAAGCCATATATTCCGTTCTATCCTTTTCTTTTCGCCTCAAATCTGACACCACTATATCGTGCAAAGCTGACATCGCTTCGCGAAAAGGGAGATGCTGATGCAATTGCCCTACAAAGAAAGTCGGCTTGCGCAAAGTGTCGGGCGCAAAGGAAATTCCTGTGTTGCGATTATCGCTTTTGATGCTGCTGCTGCCGCTGTATTTGTAGTTGAATTGCATGGTGTTATTTTTTTGAATTTAAATCGTGTAGATGTCGGACGCTTAACTTAGTCAAAAGCGGAGAAATAAAGATATTCTCTAACCTTTGCGAATAGCCAGCGTCTGACATCTGTAATGCGCAAATATCCGGGGTGTGCAAAAGACAGACATCAGATACTACTTTTGGTTAAATTTTGGTTTTAGTTTGCGCTTTTACCGCTTTTTATAGAATGAAGTGTCCGATGTCTTTTCGTCGTCAATTCATTTTAATTGACTCTCCTCAATCTCCAATACCGTCTCCAAATCTGGATATTCCCGCTGTATCGCACACAAAGCCTGAATACATCTCGCCTTATCTCCAATCGCCACTGTCAATGAAACTTCATTCAAAATCTCCGTTGCCATTTTTGCTACATCAGAATTTTTCAAAGCTTCTTTTTCTAAGAAATCGAATACTACTTTTTTCGTTGTTCCACCTTTGTATAATTGGCAAAGAACTGTTTTAAAATAGGGTAGCAATTCTTTGAAATTTTCTACATTATCCGCTGCAAAATCTTGTAAATAATTGGTAGCGAAAACTTGTAATTTGACATTGGGATGTGAACTTAATTTGAGTAAATACTCCTCTCCATTTTCCTTTTGGAAGAAAGATTGTAGCATTTTTTTACCAAAT
>CAZQTE010000175.1:2599-6357 GCA_964595615.1 uncultured Saprospiraceae bacterium | reverse complement strand
AAATCCCACATTTGCGAACTCGGAATATGGTCTAAATGCTCGTCCAAATATTCTGTCAATAAATCCAAAATATCATCGTGCAAACCTTCGTAATTTTCCTTTTCTAATAGAATCGGAACGAAAAAACTCGCTAATTGAACGCCAGATTTTGGGTTTTGCTCGACTAATTTTGAAATAATTGGCTTTACTCTGTCCCGCATTCCTGCATCTTCTGAAATGGCTAAACTGACCAAAATATCTCGCTTTTCTAACAAAGACTCCAAGGGTAATGCCCCGAAAAGTTCCATACCTTTGTAGCGAATCGAAGGAAAATCGGCGGACATCATCTCGGCAATAATTTGCTCTGGAATGTCTTCAATTTTGTCCTTCTGACTCACTAAAATGGCTGCGCCCAAAAGCTGTGTGTTTTCCAATTGCTGTTTTAAGAGGGTAGAAGCTGTTTTTATGGGGCAAAGGCGCATTTGTTTTTGGTAAAATACTCTGGAGTTTTTGAGGAGTATTTCCGCTTCTGTTTCTGTATTTATTGTTTGAATACGTTCTATAATGGTTTTAAAAATAGGCGCTTTTTCTTCTTCTGAGATAGTAAATTGAGGACAGTTTTTTCTAAACCAAATAGCAATATCTTGATACATATTAAAGGTCAAAACCTCTGCAAAATGTGCCGAATTAAAGAAAATTTCTGGATTGCGTTCCACTCTGCTAATCGCAAAATCACGTACAATTACATGATGTGCATTGAAGAGAATTTTCCAATCTTCTGGCTCGTATTTGTCCGTTGACAATAAATCTGGCAAACGTCTTAAAGCGAAATTTACTTTAATTGTCAAAGGACTTGCTGCCAATTGTAGCAGAACATTTTTTGTAAATAAAGTCGGGTGATTTTCTAAAATACGTAGCGCAAATTTTGCTACATAATTACTTCTACATTTGATTAATAAATCAAGTGCAATCTCCAAATTATTCTCCCAAATTGTCTGAAAGGGTTCGGAGCGTTTGTCTTTTATTTGTTCATGAAAAGCCTCAATGAATTTGTATTTTGAGCCAGCAGAATTTTGTGTAACATGCTCACTATCAGTATTCAAGGTCAACCAAGGAAGAACAATTTGTGGATAGACACGGTAGTGCTTTACATTGCGTTTCCAGCTACGATTTACGTAAGTGTAGCGAGTGTCCGTCTCTTTTTTAGCAGTTATAATTGTATCAGGGTAATACTGCAAAATACCCGCAGCATAGCTACAAAAAGCCGCGCTTTCCTGTTCTCCTAATAAGTTCAATTTGCGAATAATACGCTTCTGAAACCACGCTTTTGTCCGATTAGAAAAAGCCTTTTTTTCATTGCGGACGCGGTATTGATTGTAGCGTCTATTGATAGAGTCCCATTCATATCTCGTCTTCGTTTCATAAGAATGCTTCACGATATCAAGACGAACAGAAATCAAACCCAAGACTTCAAAATCATCTCTGAATTCAGCAGATTTGAATATGTAGCGCAAAGACTGGAAATAAGGATAATCCAATGGCACCTCCGCGATAATATCTAAGATGAAACTACGGTAGCTCGGATTTTGAGCAGACAAAAGATAGAGTAAATATAGAGGTGGCGTTCCGTCAATTGCTTGGGCAGGGAAAAGCAGTAAAATATCGCTTTCATTTGGTTGCGTGTTATTGATGACTGCATCAAGTTCTTTGGAGATTTTTGCTTTGATTTTTGCGTAGATTTTTGTGCTAACTTCTGGACTTGCCAACTGTAAATATGCATCTAAAGCTAATCTTTGTACTGCGTCCGTTGTTGGATTCTCGATGAGTTTATTAATCATCTCTGCTGCCCCAATGCCACCGCATCTTCCCAGTGCCCAGATTAGACTGTAACGGAAGTTATCGTCTTTTAATTCCTCAGTAAATTGTGGATTTTCTGCAATGTTGAGCAGGTGATAAGTCGCATCAGGAATGCGCAATTCACCCACCTTATATAGAAGACGAGAAGCTTCCCAATTCGCAGGAGAAATACCATTCGCAAATTGTTGTAACTTTTCTTGAATAGTTTGAATGCGCTGCTGATTGTTTATGGAGTAATATGGTGTTCTAGGCTGAGTTGGGAGTACAGGATTGGGTGTTTTTACTTTTTTTGTTTGGGATGTTGTTGTACTTACTTTCGTTGTATTTGCGGTATTTTGCGCATAAATACTTGATTTTTGGCTGCTCTGTTGAGTCGCGTCATCTTCTGCGAAGACCTTTTTTATGAATGTAAGTATATTTTTTAACATCTCTGTGTGTGATTAAATAAGTTGATGACACAAATGTAGTGTATCTGATTATAGTTTGCAAATATTTAATCAAAAAAGTTTTAATATATTTTTATTTCATTGTTTTGCGTAGGCTGAAATGTTGATGTTTATTGATTTTTTGTGTAGAAAATAAATTTGAGAAATATTTTAAACTAAGATTGAAAGTTGTCATTTTATTAGATTTCAGTATGACTTGTTAGGAACACGGATGAACGCGGAAAAACACTGATAGGGCGCGGATTTTTGATTAGTATTCTTTCAAAAAATCGTTTAATTAGAAGCGAACGTATTTTTTTGAGATTTACATATTACACGCTTTTCAGACTGAATTGACATAGAAATGTAGGAATAACGTAATTACCAATAACACAATAACCAATTATTTCAAAAAAGGACTATATTTGTTTCAAGCGTAAATAGAACTAAAAAAGACGAATAGAATAAATGCCAAATCCATACGATGACATATTCAATCCTGATGGCAATCGGGAGAAAGGGGAGGAGAAAGAACCTATTGACTTTGGGGCTTCTGACTTTGGGCAGGAGAATTATCCTACGCCCGAAAAAGACCCTTTGGATGAGATTTTAGATAGTATTAGAGATTTTACGAAAGAGGCAGAAGGTTTTTCGCAGTTATTGTCTAAAATGCGGGCGATTGACCACAAAGATGAAGGGTCAGTTTTACGTTATTTCTTGGTTTCGGAAGATAAACATGATAAGAAAAGTCTGAGTGGGGAGCGTCGTTATCATGATTTATTGACAGATAAATTTACTCGAATCATCGCACCTATGCGTGATTTGGCGAAATTGCATTTTAATATAGTGCAACAATTCAATCGAGATATTGACAAACACTACTATTCTTTTGATAAGCCCGACTCTGTGGTGAAATCCGATAAAGCACAAGCCATTAATGGTATTAATCTACAGCGCAGAATTTTAGCAGATGCTGAAAGCAATTTGGAAATTTTGCGGAAAGGACTCATCAGCACAGAACGCCGCATCAAAAAATACATCAATGTGGGCGGTGTGAATAATATTTCTTCTGCTGAATATGAAATCATCGTACAAAAACGCGAAGAACTTACCTCTGGACGCAATCACCGTTTTGATTACTCCTTTTTCAACGTAAATTTGCTGGATAAAACTGCTATTTCTCTTGGTATTTATATGAAGGAAACGACTTCTCAATATCTGGGTAAATTAGAAGAAGCATTTTTACTCATGTAGTTTCCTTTATATGAATTTCTCTTCTCAATCAAATTAGATGAAAAAAACAAATAGTTCTCAGCCAAACAATCCATTGCATGGTGTAAAATTGGCTGATATGTTAGAATATTTAGTTGCTGTATATGGCTGGCGTGCATTGGGGCAGATGATAAATATTCGCTGTTTTAAGAATAATCCTTCGCACAAATCCAGTTTGAAATTTTTGCGTAAAACGCCTTGGGCGCGGCAAGAAGTGGAGGATTT
>CAZQTE010000175.1:0-2499 GCA_964595615.1 uncultured Saprospiraceae bacterium | reverse complement strand
TTTTACTCGAATTTGAACAAGGTATTATAGAGTTTGAACGTCCTTTTGATTCCACATTGAAAGACGAAAAAATTAGTTATTATGACATCAAGGGATTTATTCTTTCCCCGATTGCGGATGTAATCGTAGCGGAGCAAAATGGTAAACTAATAGGCTCTGGATATGTCTTGATAAAAGAGGCGAAAGACTATTTTAAGCATACGCACTATGGCTATTTGGGTTTTATGTTTGTTGCACCTGAGGCGCGTGGTCAAGGGGTGAACGGGATGATTATTGAGGAGATGAAAGCTTGGTGTAAGGCACGTGATATTCATGAAATTCGTCTGGAGGTTTATGATGAAAATCCTGGTGCGATTCGGGCTTATGAAAAGGCGGGGTTTGTGAAGCAGATAGTTAGTATGCGGGTGGATATTAGTGAGGATGCGTGATGAAGACCCCCTAACCCCCATTTGGGGGAACTTTTTTCAGGGTTAAGTTTTCTTTATTATTCAAATTTAAATTCAAGGTGCAATTTCGAATTCAATACGGCTCTAAAACTTGATAAAACTATACAAAAAACAAAACACATTAAAAATGAAATTAGCTTTAAAATACATTGGACGTTTTCTCCTTTTTCTACTCATTTTTTGTGTGGGATATGCGATATTGGCTTGGGGTTTAGCGCGTATTGTGGTGAATGAAGACCAACCGACGGATAAGGACGAAATTGCCTTTTACATTCTGACGAATGGGATGCATACAGATTTGGTAGTGCCTGTGAAAAATGATGTGATGGATTGGGGAACTGTTTTTAAATATGAACATACACTTGGGAAGGATACGACTTTACAATGGGTTGGATTAGGTTGGGGAGACCAAGGTATTTATTTGGATACGCCTACTTGGGATGACTTGACTTTTAGTACAGCATTTAAAGCTGCTTTTTTTCTGAGTGAATCTGCTATTCATGCTACTTTCTTTCCGAAATTGAAGGAGAATGACCAATGTAAAAGGATTACCATGACGAAAGAAGAATATGGTGATTTGGTGGCGTTCATCATGGATTCTTTGGAAAAAGATGAGAATGGAGAGCCGATGTACATTGACACGGATGCTCAATATGGTCAAAATGACGCTTTTTATGAAGCAAATGGCACTTACAACTTTACGCACACTTGTAATACTTGGGCAAATAATGCACTGAAAGCTTCGGGGCAAAAAACGGCGGTTTGGACGCCTTTTGATACGGGAATTTTTAGACATTATGAGTAAATAGGTGAGAGGTGAGAGGTGAGAGTCTTTTAAAAAGGAAGAAATGACAATAGAAAATAGCACAATTGCTGATATTGATGAGATATTTCGCTTGTATGGAATTGCGACGGAATTTATGAGGTCTAAGAAGACGGTAGTTGTTTGGCCTGAATTTGAACGCAGTATGGTGGAGGAAGAAATCGCAAAAAATCGCCAATGGAAATTAATCATCGAAGGTAAAATTGCTTGTGTGTGGGCGACGGCTTATGATGACCCGCAAATATGGCAAGACCGAAATGTTGACCCTTCAGTTTATATTCATCGAATAGCGACTAATCCTGAATTTCGCGGCTACCATTGGGTGAAAAATATTGTAAAATGGGCGAAAAAGCATGCGGAAGAACAAGAGAAAAAATTCATTCGCATGGATACTGTTGGCGAGAATATGGGCTTAATAAATCACTATAAAAAGTGTGGTTTTAACTTCTTAGGATTGTTGAAACTGGAGAATACAGAAGGTTTACCAGGGCATTATCATAATGCAACAGTGAGTTTGTTTCAAATTGCTTTAGAAAAGAAGTAGTCAGGAGAAAGCGGAAAATAGTATTCCGTTTTCTCCTGACTCCGCACCGATTAAGCATAGGCATTTTGTGATTTATAAACCTATCGACTACATTTCTCAATTCATCAATAACAAACGGAGAAAGAAGCCAACCTTAGGCGATTTACAAGATTTTCCAGAGGGAACAATGGCGATTGGACGTTTAGATGCGCGCTCAGAAGGACTACTTTTTTTGACGACTGATGGCATGGAAAGCCATAAAGTACGTAGCAAAAAAGTGGAGAAAGAATATTATGTGCAAGTAGACGGTATTCCCGATGATGTAGCCATTGAGAAACTGAAAACTGGGGTAGAGATTGGTTTTGACGGAAAGAAGTATATGACTTTGCCTTGTCAGGCGAGAAGGTTGGAGGAAGAACCGAAATTACCGCCGCGTGGGCGTAAAATTCGTGAAGATAGACATGGACCGACCTCTTGGGTTTCGGTGACTTTAACAGAAGGCAAAAACCGTCAAGTACGTAAAATGACAGCGGCGGTTGGGCATCCGACTTTGCGATTGGTGCGGGTGCGGATTGCTGATATTTGGTTGGGGGATATGCAGATAGGAGAGGTTAGAGAGGTGGAGAATTTTTTGTAGTTATCTGTCTCAAATTATCACATAGCTTATGAACTATACGACAAAAGCAACAGCCCTAGATAAGAACTGT
>CAZQTE010000174.1:0-11184 GCA_964595615.1 uncultured Saprospiraceae bacterium | reverse complement strand
GGGAAACGTATGGCTTATTATGAAAAAGGTTTGTACTTTGAGGAGACGATAACAGAACTCATTCCTTTTAAAAAGCTGGTTTTAGACATTGATGTAGACCCAAATAAAATACCTCCGACGGTATTGGATGAGCATATCGTTATTGGTGGCAAACACGTTGATGTGATTGAAGATATTTATACTCTAAGAGAAAATGCTGAGGGTTCTACTGTATTGACACTTTCTAATCAATATGTCATCAATACGCCTTTCAATTGGTATGCTGGTATTTGGGCGAAATATTTGATGAAAGACTTATTGAAAGGAGAGCTGAATATGATGAAGGTACGGGCGGAGAACCAGGATGTTATTTCAAAATACTAACATCCCCTTTCAACAATTCATTATAAATCGCACCACTGAAATCATAGCCTTCCACCTCTATCACATAAACATAAATGCCGTCAGGTAGTGCTTGATTTCTGAAAGTCCCATCCCAACTGGCATCCATTTCATTTGAATAAAAGATTAATTCACCCCAGCGGTCATAAATGGACATTTTTAGACTCAAAATATTGCGTCCTTGTACTTCAAACTTATCATTGATGCCGTCGAAATTTGGACTAAAAGCATTTGGCACAAAAACAAAAGTAGGACAAACATCGCTAACTAAAATGCTATCTGTTCCGATACAATTATTCTCATCAGTCACGGTTACCGTATATGTATTCTCTTCGTCAATGTCAATGGTCGAACTCGTAGAACCATTACTCCATAAATAGGAATTATAAACACCTGCATCTATTGTGAATGTCTCTTGGTCAGAACAAAATAAGCCTTCTTCTCCTAGATTTGGTTGCGGATTAGGGTATATTTCTACTGTCGTCGTTACAGGAAAAGTAGCACAGCCAAAAACAATACCTATTACATTATAATCTCCAGAGACCGCTGGACTTGGATTATTGAATACCGGAAATTGTTCTTCTGAGAAATAATTATTAGGTCCAGTCCATTCATAGCGTGCATTACCAACATCTGTTGCCTCTAGGCTAAAGCTTTCGCCTTCACAGCTAGCTATAAAATCTAATGCATCGACTTCTTGTCGCAGTGTCACTTGTAAATCCCGATTTATGGTATCATAAGTATTCAGACACTCATCAAAAATTACTAGTTCTGCGGGATATGTACCCAAACCTGGATAGGTATGTACAAAACTGAATTCCGTCGTTTCTGTCCCGTCGCCTAAGGTCCATTCTAAAGAATAGCGCCCTTCTGGTAAACCCGTATCGAAGATGATTTCCTCGTTTAGACAGCTACCCTCAGGTATTGGATTGGCATTAATTGGACTAAAACTCGCCCCTCCAGAGTAAGCGTAACTTTCTGCATTACCCAAACCATAACAGGTCGCAATGACACCACAACCTTCAGAAATAATGGTATGAGAACCTGCGCTAACAGCTAGAGTAATATAAGAAAATTCGTCATTAATTTCTGATGCAGTGCCTAGATTTTCTATGGGAGTCCCGTCTAAAGTGATAAATGGAACATCCTCTGTCCGCATGGCAATATTTATATAGTTTTCAAAAATGTCTTCGAGCGAAGAATTATAGAGTGTTACAGTATCTCTAGTCTGTTCAATGCTGTTTAATAAAACCATAGAAGGGTCGCCATTAGTTGAGTTCGTACATTGAAACCCTAGTATGTACTGAGCTACTAAAATAGGCTTGTCGGCGTTAATAAACAATGGAACGTCAACTGTGAATTCGCTAAATTCGCCAGCATTAAGAGAAGTCAGAGAAGGAAATCCGTCAATAGTAAGACTGGTGTTGTCCTCTGCTGCCATGATACGATAGCGACTACTACTACTGCCTGCAAAAGGCTGAGTTACAAAGATTTGTCCCCAGGTTTCAATAGGAAACATCATCTCTAAAAGATTGTCTCGTGCAGAACAACCAATAGGTACTTCTGCCCATTCGGCGCCTGCCAATACTGCAATAGGTTTATCTGATGTAATGCGTGTTCCTGTTAGGTCTGATGTTCCTTTTAGACCTTGTATTTGATAGACTTCTCCCTTATTTAAAACCAAGTCATCAACGGTACTCCCAGCTGGCATGCCCTCTCTTGTTGCATCACTTAGTGTGATGTTAACTGTCGTTTCATCTTCGGTAGCAATGACCATGAATTCAGAGCGAAAAGTTCCACTATTATGCTCTATCCCTTCGTAAGTCATGATGTAGTAATTCATGCCTTGGACATTAGTTGGTAGTACTAATGTTGCCTCAGAACGAAGCTGATGATATTGATGGATGTAAACTGTCACAGGCTCTTCTGATGTCAGATGGATACCTTTATCCTGTATGAATTCAGAGCCTTCCACTTCCGTAAATGCAGGTAAGTTAATCAACGTTACTTGATTAGCAGAGACGGTGAAATCTTCTGAGAAATTCTGTAAAGGAACGCTGATTGTCCCTGATGTGTTAGTCTTGGATGTTATCATGACGACTTTAGAATTAACACCATTGTCGCGATGTTCCATGAAGCCAAACCAAAAATCTGTCCCTTCGCTAGATTGAGAGAGAAGAGTGCTAGATAAAAATAGAAAAAGAAATAATGTGCTTGTTATTTTTATTATGTTCATTCTGAGTTAGTTATTTGCTCAAAAATAGACTTGTTTGCAAACAAGTCTAATATGAAAAAACTTCTTTAATACCCCGCTGCCTGTCCGTCCTTACGACTCTCCGATGCTCCAAAATAAACACCTTTTTCTGCATCCCACATGATAGCTTGATAACCACCATAGCCACCTCGATTGAAAATAACCTCGTGACCTTTTGACATTAAATCACGAATAACCTGGTAATCAATACCTGTTTCGAGTGCTAATTTACCACGCGAAGTCATTTTAGCGTCTGCGGCATCCGTTGGTTCTGTTCCTCCAAAGTGTTGCATACGAGGTGCATCGCCAGCTTCTTGTAGATTCATTCCAAAATCAACTAAATTTACCACAATCTGTGCATGACCTTGTGGCTGCATTCCTCCACCCATGAGTCCAAAACTTACATAAGGTTTTCCATCTTTGGTGATAAAAGCTGGAATGATTGTGTGAAAAGGACGTTTGCCAGGTTCGAGTGCATTGCGGTGATTTTTGTCTAAAGAGAATAACTCACCACGGTCTTGAAACATGAAACCTAATCCTGGTGCGACCATGCCACCACCCATGCCACGAAAGTTGGATTGAATGAGCGAAACCATATTACCATCTTTATCTGATACGGTCATGTAAATCGTATCACCGTCTTTTAGCTTACCTGCGGTGTAACTTCTGCCAGCTCTCTCCTTGATTTCGGTTTTTCTTTGACGTGCATATTCTTTACTAATCAATTGTTTAACAGGCACATCTGCAAATTTCATGTCTGCATAATATTTTGCTCTATCTTCCCAGGCTAGTTTTTTTGCTTCTGTAAAAGTATGAATGTATTCCGTACTACCAAAACCCATTTTGGCAATATCATACTGTTCTAAAATATTTAAAATCTGTAAGGCCGCAATCCCTTGACCATTTGGAGGTAATTCCCAGACATCATAGCCGCGATAGTTTGTACTTACAGGGGCTATCCATTCACTTTGATGTTTAGAAAAGTCTTCTTTGGTAAAAACACCTCCTTGTTCATTCAAAAAACTGACCATAGTATCGGTCATTTTTGAATTGTAAAAAGCATCGCGACCACCTTTTGCAATCTGAGATAAGGTATTGGCTAAAGCAGGATTTTTAAAGACTTCACCAGTACTTGGTGTTTTTCCTGTTGGCATCCAAACATCGGCAAAATTGGGATAATCCTTAAAGCGACGACTGGTCAATTCCATATAAAACGCTATCAACTCAGTCACGGGAAAACCACTATTGGCGTAGTTAATCGCTGGTTGTAGAATATCACTCATTGGCTTGCTACCAAATTTTTCATGTAAAGCAAACCAACCATCCACCGTCCCAGGTATCGTCACAGGCAAAGGACCATAAGCAGGTATTTTGTCTATTCCTTTTTCTTGCATCAACTCAATCGTCATGCCTTGCGGTGCTGCACCAGAGCCATTCAAACCATACAGTTGCTCTGTTTTTGCATCCCAGACTATAGCAAAAATATCACCACCGATTCCATTTCCTGTAGGTTCCATTAATCCTAAAGTTGCATTGGCAGCGATAGCTGCATCGATAGCATTACCCCCAGATTTTAAAATATCCAAAGCGACTTGTGTGGCTAGTGGATGAGAAGTGGCAGCCATGCCGTTTTGAGTAATAACCTCGCTGCGTGTGGCATATTTACTGCCTGTGACGCGGTCTTGGGCTGTGAGAGAAGTTGTCAGAAGAAGAATGAAAAATGAAAGGAGATAAGTTGGAGAGATTGTGTATTTCATGTTGATAGAGAGATTAGTAACGATGAAATAATAAGTCCGTCATTTGGAAAATTTGACCTGTCCAGATGGCGGACTTATTGTTTTGTCGTTACTTAGTTTATAAAGCTAGTCTCAAATATAATACAATTACTGAAAAAGCCGATTAAAACCTGAAAGGTACTTAATCGGCTTCAATTTTTTGTCGAAATCAACAAGGATTAAACTTATACTCTATACTGTGTCTTTCTTGTATACTTCCAGCTTCTTCTATTCTTGTCGATAGTAGAATTAATGGTCTCATATCCATGAGGAAAACACCAAGAACATCCCATTTGATTACCAAACTCTAGTCTAGAAAGCTGTACATTGGAAATCTTCGTAGGAAAGTCAACTAATCCGAATTCATTGAGTCCGAATGCTTTTTTAAATTTCTTTTTCATTGCATTGTTATTAAGTTATTAAACCTAATGCAATGCGCCTTTGTAGAATTGAATTAATGGAATCATATTAATGTTTTTAGAGATAGATGTGGCTATTGATGAGTCTCAACAGAAGTGTGTTATCTTTAGTTCCCTATTGAGAGCTTTTTTAGAATCATCCTTCCAATCAAAAAAGCCCCCTCCCTAAAACTAGAGAGAAGGCTTGCACTACCCTAAATCGGTTGGTAAAAAAAGTAGTGTCTCATAGTATGTATAAAAGGGAATTTATCGCAAAATCATTTTGCGTGTCTCTACTTGCGTCGCTGTCGATAACTGATACCAAACCAGCCCGCGCGCATTCAATTCTTTCTGACTGACAGTAATCTCGTTTTTACCAGCAACAAAATCACCATTAATCTCATATAACTTTCTACCCGCTGCATCAAAGAAACGAACCGTCGCCCATTCTGATTTTGGCAAATCAAAACCGATAGTCGTTTTCGATTGGAAAGGATTTGGGATGTTTTGATAGAGCGCGAAAGTAGTTTCTGTTAGAGGATTTTCGTCATATTGTATCGCGATTTTTAGCATTTCTGCATCCGCAGTTGTGCTTGTTATCCGATAGGCTTCATTGCGTACCACATCGCTTGTAATATCGAATGAACTTGCCAAGTGTCCTGTCTTTTTCGCCTTAAATTGAAGCTGTAATAAAGCTGCATCATCAGCGATAGTCAATCCTTGATTATGGTGCAAACTGATAGCAATTTGACCATTTTCATTTTGCTTGAATAATAAACCGTCTTGGATTTGTTCGCCGCCTGTCATGTCTATAAATTCTAAAGCATCTGCATCAAAATTTAAAGTAAACTGGAAACCTGCAATATCTTTGAACTCACGTGCATTCAAGACCACGTCTACCATTTTACCTTTTGTGAAAGATTGCGATTTTGTATTAAAAATTAGCGTTTCGTCGTCTGTACGTTCGTCTGCATTATTGCCTGTAAAATTTGGGTCTACAGAGCCATTTACATCACCCATTTTGATAGCGGTGAAGTTGGCAGCTAGGACATCATTTGTCAAATCTTGTAATTGTAGCATCTCTGGGAAACCAAACTCCCAAGGGTTTTGCGGATTTTGGAATTCATAGTACATATCCACAAATCTCCAAGAGTTTACATAGGCAAATTCTGTATCAAGACCCAAGATTAAGCGTTTTATCATGACCACATCTCCCATCGTTATCGACTGTGAATTATTCACATCTGCTGCGATGATTTTGTATGGAGAGTTTAATGGCTCTATGTTTTGAATGTGACGCACAATTTTGATAATGTCAAAAGTTGTCACCCCACTATCGTCATCACCGTCTCTCTCTGGTACGACCGTGTAGTCTACGCCCGCAGGTAGATTAGGGAAGGTGAAAATACCTCCGTCAGTCGTCATGTCTGGTAGGGCATTGCTGCTGCTAATCAACATTACTTCGACATCTGCCATTTCATCGCCTGGTTCAGTCATAATTGCACCTGCGACTACTACTTCTGGACTTTCTTCTTCACAAAGACCGTTATTGTCTTGTACGTCAAGAGTCGTCAAACAAACCTCTGCATTTCCAACTGCATCCACAGCATACACTTCCAAACTCACTAAGCCAAAATCATCACAAGTAAAGGCTAAATCAGTCGTAGTAGGAACAACCGCTACCGAACCGTCTGCTACTTCCATGAAAAATTTTAAATCCGTTGTCGCTGTACAGTTATCAAAAGCGTCGTAAACAAATAAGTCTACATTTGCCATGACCATACCATTTGGTCCCATATCGGCAAGGTCAGTCGTTAGATTACTATTACAAACCAAAGTTGGTACCTTGTCGTCGTATACTTTTACTATTGTTTGAGTAGTAGAAGTATTTCCACAATCATCATTTGCAGTGAAGGTTACTGTTGTATTTCCTAATGGATAGCTGCCATTGGCAGTTCCGTCAATAGAGTTATTGAAATCATTGGTGATTGTCACCGTATTAGGATTACAACCGTCTGTTGCTGTTGCGACTACATTTATGGCATCTCCAAACATACAATTCGCATCTACAGGTACTAGAATGGAAGTTGGTGCACTCAAAACAGGTGCATTGCTATCCATTACTTTGATGATTTGAGTATCTGTCCATGAACCTCCTGCTGCTGGATTATCTGCATCATATTGACACCAATCAATTACTTGCCAAGTACGAATAATCTTGAAACAGGCTGGCGCATTCAAATTGAAATACATATCGCTATAACTCACAGCTAACATGGCACAAGTTGTACCACCTGTAGGGAAAATATCTTGTAAGTAATTTGGATTTAAATCTGTTGGTGTCAACGTATTTGGGTCTCGACAAGTGTTTGTTTCTGTATAATCTGCTGGGAAATTAATGCCTGTTCCGTCAAATGGTGTTGTATTTTCAACCGTAATTACTTGCGAACAAGAACTATTATTTCCACTCGCATCTGTCGCAGAAAAAGTACGTGTAATCGTACCGTCACCACATTGACTAATGCTAAACAAGCTATCAATTGTTGTCGTTACGCTACAGTTGTCATTTGCTGTAAAAACGCCAAAATCATTCAAATTAGTAAAATCATCCTGACAATTTGCCGTTACATTTGCAGGACAAGATAAAGCTGCTTGGTCATTATCTTCGATGATTACATTCACCATACAAACCGTTGCAGATGCTGGATTTACAGTTTCATATACTTGTAAAAATACATTGAATGTACCACCAGCTTGTGTACAATTGAAAGTCAAGTTATCCGTAAAGTCTCCATTTGATAAACTCGCACGAAATGCGATCGGCGAACAATCATCATAACTCGCAGGATTATTACAGTCACTATTTGCATCAAAAACGCATGCTGGAACTGTTGCTACGCCACTTGTATTCAAGCTAATCGTTGTAAATTCTTCACAAACAGGTGTTGGTGTCTCGTCATCAACAACGGTGATGTTCACCGTACAATCGCTAGCATTACCACATTCATCTGTTGCTGTATAAGTGACCGTTTCTAAACCAAGCGGTACGTTAACATACGGACCAAAACCTATGCCTCCAAAAGAAGTCGCAGCAGTAATCGTCACATTTGAACAATCGTCAGTTGCTGTTGCTTGTGGTAACAAAAAGGAAGCCCCACAATCACCAGACTGAGTCGATGTACCTACTGTAATGTTATCAGGACAAGTAATCACTGGGTCACTTGTATCTGTTACTGAGATAATTTGGGTGCCCATTCTAATGTCATTGTTACACCAGTAAATGGCAGTCCAAGTACGCTCGATAGAAAAAGTATTCGCCGAACAATCTGCAATCATAGTCCCGTCTGCAAAGCCTGCACTTAGCATACAATTATCAATGCTGTCTACTGGAATATCAAAACCGTTTATCGTTGGTTGTCCTGTATTTGTAGGATTTGTTGGGTCTGCAAGACCACAATCTACAGTAATGTTTGCAGGAAATACAATGTTATTTGGGTCGGGTGCTGTTAAACGAACTTGTTGTAAACAAGTGCTAGTCATATTAGGAATAGCTGGGTCGAAAATCGTCCATTCTCTAACAATAACCTCTGTAAATCCAGCAGGAACACCAGAACCGTCCGTACAATCGAATGCATCTAAACGACGTACTTCTAAATTTTGTGTACCAAAGCAATTATCTGAAATTGTTGGTGGAAAAAAGTTAATATCTTCATCTTCAAAAGGTGTCGTACAATCAATCGTGACATCTGCACAAGTGATTGTTGGTGGTACTTCATCTGCAATGAGAAAGTAATTATCACAGTTATTTCCGTCTGGCTGGTGGAAGTACGTCACTTTGATAAGTTGACCTAAGTCCAATGCGCCGAGATTAAAATTATCACCTAGATTAAAACCTTGTCCTGCGAAGATAAGTGTATCTAATAATGGATTATTATCCTCATTCGTCACTACAACGCTATAAGGTCCTACACAATCTGCCGAAGCAAAACCAGAACTTGGAATGCTTAAAGAAACTTCACATGTCGTTGGGTCAGGCGAAGTATTGGCAGGTGCTGTGATAGGATTGTCGCAAGACAGCGTACAAGACTGTGCGGACAATGAGAAATGCGTTGTCAATAGGCATAAAGCAATTACTAACAAGCGCGTAATTTTTTTAGTTTGATTTTGAAAAATGGTCTGTGTACCGATTTTGTTCCCTTTCATCTTAGTCGAATTTTGACAATACAATTCCAGCCTTTGTGTGTACATCTCTGTACACAAAAGCATGATAATTTCAACTACATACTATGTTGAAAAATCGTCGAAAAGACTGCCGTCTTTGTTAATAGTAAACGTGAGAAATTAAAATTTCGCACGAAGGTTACGAAAACCCCTGTGGGGGAAATTACCAATTATCCCTAGGTGTTTGTGTAACAAGTTTCGTTCTTTGATAAATCCCGTGACAGGAAAAAAATAAAAAGCTAAAATCAAATAGTCCCTTAGCTTTTTATTTTTTTTATGGTCACTTTCATGGGATTTGTCAGAGAACCACAAGTTTTTGATTCCCTTATGTTTGCGGATTAAATCCGCTTTTAAAAAATATAATAATTATGGAACATGCTCGACGTAAATGCCGAGATTACAAGAGGATTGAGGAATTTTTTAATGATATTTTGAAAACTAGAATAACCCGTGAGTTAAAAATATTCAAAATTCACCATTCAAAATTCAAAATTGTCTCTCTTACTTACGGAAAGAAAAATAGGATAAGTAAAAAATGAATTTTTAAAATGGACGTCTACCAACCGAGCAGACTTTTAACTTTCATTTTAATTTGCATTTTACATTGAAAAAGTGTGTAGTTTTCTCAAGACGTTTAATGCTCCCAAATCTTTCAAAAAAGTTGAGTTGATTCTTGATGTTCAAAGGATTAAAAAACAAAAATAGACATCAAAAAAGTCATCTCGTGTGTGTTGTGTAATTCTCCGTAGTAATAGTAATAATGCTCCAAATAAGTCAAGCAGATTTAATCATGTGTATTTTGAAAAAGAAGAAACCTAAAGAAACTTCAGCATTCAAAATTCTCAGAAAAAAGTGCTTGATTGACAGCACGCGGCCGTCAATATCTTAGTTTGGTCATAAAGTTTTTGTAATTGTTAAAACGTACAGGAAATAATAAAGGAAGTAGTCTTTTTTCTCTCTAATTGTGTGTTTGTATAAGACAATTTTATAATATCAAAGATGCTGCCAAGAAATGATAAAAAAATGTAATGTGTAGAAGAAAAATTAAAAAAGCTGATGTTTTTTGAGGAAACATTCACTTTTTTACGAGATAGATTTAACTTTTACTTTTTTGTTTGAAATGATTTGTTTTATATTTGTGAATTATTTTTAATATGTTTTTGTGAGTTATGTTTTGTACAGATTATCAATAACTCAAAACTATGAAATACCCTAATGGCAAATTTATTAGAATCAACCGTCCAAAATTCCGCTCAAGCCTTTTTAGCCAAACGCTACGGTGGACTCATCGGCAGGCGTAAACTATTTTCAAAAACAGAAGTTCGTACCAAACAAAAATATGGTGGTAAACGTGCAGATGGTTTACTTGCCTACAAGCATTGGCTTTTTGGTACTTATGTCGTTAGTATGGAAGCTAAATCCTACAAGACTTTGCCTGCCATGAAACCTAAGTTTGATGCTTGGTTTTTTCTTAAAAACTGTTTTCAAGCAGGATTTGTCATTTGCATTGTCTCAGGTGCATTTTTCGCTTTGTACAAAACCGATGATGCCTTATTACAGATTATCATCCCCATGAACGCCTTTCTTGTCGGTACATTATTATACGGCATTTTAACATTCACAAATTATAGCAACAAAATAGTAAGTGTTGTCAAACAGGTCAGTCAATATCCCGCTAATGAACAATGGCTAGCATTTTCAGTAGATAGTTTAGAAAAACTTGGAAAACAAGAAACTAGACACCTCCGTAAAATATGTAAAGCAAGAGGTATCGGAATATTGGAAGTAAAGGCAAAAGGTAAAGTGAAAATCAAGATTAAGCCAAAGATGAAATCAAACTTTGGTAAAGGTTTTTTGCATTTTTATAGTAAGGAAAAGGAAATTCGCGGACTAATTCACTGATTTTTCTCACGTAAACTATCTAACTAGTTCTATTTTGGTGTCCTCCTGACATATCAACTGTTTTTCTTTTTGTTCCTTTGGGGGGCATTACTCAAGATATGTGTCTTGTGCTATGTAAGCCAATTAGTATCATTTATTCATTAAAATTATGGTTCTCTGTCAAATCGTGCGAAAGTGACATGAAAAAAATAAAAACCTAAGTAAGTAACGACAAAACAATAAGTCCGTCATCTGGACAGGTCAAATTTTCCTC
>CAZQTE010000173.1:0-11186 GCA_964595615.1 uncultured Saprospiraceae bacterium | reverse complement strand
ATTTCTTAATTTAATAATGGTTCTTTGACACATCCCATGACAGGAAAAAATTGAAAGATTACACTGATTAGTACCTGACACTACTTATCTGGTTATCTGAACATTTTATTTTTCTATTTGTCCTCTTCAGTAAAATTGAATTATTTCTAAATTTCACTAATTCGTTAGACAAAATCTAATAAGTCGTTCCCCTTACATGTAATCTTTTTTTCTTTTTCTATCTTTGATTTCTTCTATTCAATTGACTTGTTTATATACAAGTCTAATTCTCGACCAACTTATCAATATGAAATTAATTTACACCTTATTATTTGTCGCTTTGAGTTTTGTTTCCTTTGGACAAAATTTAAACCCATACACCGCTAGTCAACGACTACAAGATGCAGTTAATGATAATCCAGATGCATTTCACAAAGTCCTTTTTCTATTCACTGACCGCGTGGATGCGCTCGCTATGAATGAAGATTTCTATGCACGAAATCTAAGCTTATCAGATAGAAATGTCGAACTTTTTTCTGCTTTAAAAGAAAAAGCAAATACTATACAAGCACCATATTTACAAGCATTTCAAGCCTCTAGTCAAGTTAAAGATGTACGCTCCTTTTGGATTTCAAATATCATATATGCTGAAGTTACAGGTGAATACTTAGCTGAATTAAGTCACGATACTGCTATTGATTTTATGGACTTAAGTGTACCATTAGCTATAGATGAATACACCTCTACTCCTATTCCTTTACCTCCTGTTCCTAACGGAACAGAACTTGGTCTAAGAACTATTAAGGCTGACTCCTTGTGGGCAATGGGATATACAGGATACGGGCGTTCTGCCTTAATTAATGATACAGGTATAGATGGAACTCACCCCGCATTAATGGATAAGTTTAGTGGAAACTGTACTGATATTGATGAAGCATGGTTCGATTTTGATACTGATTATCCTATTGATTTTGACGACCATGGTACACATGTAACAGGGACTATATTAGGATTAGACCGTCAAACAAATGATACTATTGGCGTTGCGTTTAATGCCCAATGGTTAGGAGCACCTACATTAGGTGGTTCTGTAAGTAATATTGGATCATTTCAATGGTCACTTGACCCAGATGGAGACCCTTCTACTACAGAAGATATGCCTGACGTAATCAACAACTCATGGTGGGACCCCTCAGCAGGTGATTGTAGTAATATTTATACAGAAATATTTAATACGGTCGAGGCAACTAAAGTAGCTATTGTCTTTTCTGCGGGAAATGCGGGACCAGATGCTGAAACGATTACAACTCCAAAAAATATTAATACTAGCTTAGTCAATTCTTTTACTGTTGGAGCACTTAGTGGCTCTAATTCTATTGCTGACTTTTCTAGTCGCGGACCTTCCAGATGCCCAGGTGAAGGCTCATTAGCAATCAAACCAGAAGTATCTGCTCCTGGGTCTTTTGTTCGCTCTTGTGTACCTGGAGCTGACTATGATATGAAAAGCGGAACCTCAATGGCTGCACCACATACTAGTGGAGCAATCCTTTTACTGAGAGAGGCTTTCCCTAATACAACAGGTACAGAAGTCAAAATGGCTCTCTATATGTCTGCTACAGATATTGGTGAGCTAGGTGAAGATAATACTTTTGGAATGGGTAGAATAAATGTTCCTGCCGCTTATGACTATTTAATCGAACAAGGTCATACGCCAGAACCGCCTACACCCAAAGAACGTGATATTATTGCAGTAAACCTTGACCTATCACCAGTTGCCTGTCCAGACAATTTTGTTTTTGTCGTTTCCTTTGAAAATAATGGTGCAGAGCCTTTAACTGATTTAACAATAGAGTATACAGTTGCTGGTCTTTCAGGAAACTATCAATGGTCTGGAAACTTATTACCAGGTGAAATAAGTTCAGTTAGTTTAGCAGAAACAGATATTCCTGCAGGAGCTCACGAATTGCAAATCATTCTAAGTGAGCCAAATGGATTAATGGACGATAGACCATTAAATAATAAAATAAAACGCCTTGTCGATATTACAAACGATACACCATTAGTAGTATATGCAGAAGGTAATCTTGATAATTATTGTGAGGCAAGTGAAGTTCATTTGAGAGTCGATTATCAGGGAATTGGTGACGTTGATGTCACTTGGTATGACGCACTGTATGAGGGTAATTCTATTGGTTCAGGCTCTGTTTTCAATATTGGTGTTTTAGAAGAAACACAGACTTTCTATGCGGAAGCCAACTACTTGTGGCCAGCAGGTAAGACAAGTTTAGGTTTTAATAGTGATGTAGCAGAAGTCGATAATCCAGGTATTCAATTTGATGCTTTTCAAGATTTCAAGTTAAATTCTGTCCTAGTTTATTTTGAGACAACTGGAGGTAGATTGATTAGATTAGAAAATGCAAGTGGTCAAGAGATAGATACAAAGATTGTTAACGTAACAGGAGACGGACAAAAGCGCGTAACACTTAATTTTGATATTCCTCAGGGTAATAATTATAGATTGACATTTCAACAAGGAGCACCTCTACTTTCCGATATGGAAGGTGCTCAATTCCCATACATTCTAGATGATGTAGTACGTCTGGATAGATCATTGGCGGTAAATTCTGCACAAAGTTTAGTAGAATACCACTGTTTTTACGATTGGGAAATTGAACTTCCTACTAATTGTGGTAGATTACCATTAACAGTTAATGCTGTACCTGGTGATAATATCCCACTGGCAAACTTTACAAGTTCTATAAGTGAAATAGACCTTACATCTGGTGATTTAGGTCTTGTAGAATTTACAAATACTTCAGAAAGTGCAACCAGTTTTATTTGGAATTTCTCTGACGGAACAACAGATGAGACGAATGAATCGCCAACTCATGTCTTTTCTGAAGCAGGTACTTATACTGTAAGTTTGACTGTCTTCAATGCAGACGGATGTAGTGATACGCATACAACGGAAATTGTGGTATCAGGTCAATTACCAAGTAGTAGTAAAGATTTTACTATACCTCAATGGGATATTACTTTATTTCCAAATCCAACTCAAGATAAATTGATGATTAATTTCGCATTGGAAGAGACTCAAAATCTAACTTATAAAGTAGTCGATATATATGGTAGAAATATAATTAGCTCTACTGCTCAAGATTATTCGAATGCTCAAATTTCAATAGATATGAGTAAAGTCTCAGCGGGTATTTATTATGTTGTGTTTGAGAATAAAGAACAACAACTGGTAAAAAAAGTGGTGAAGATGTAAAAATAGAAAAAGGCGATTTGTTAATTCAAATCGCCTTTTTCATTAGACTTTAGGAATAGACTTGTTACCCTTATAAAATACTCTTCTGAAAATGCCTTTTTCCGCTACTTTCCTTCAAAAAATCATTCAATAGAAGGACTATTCAAGGATTTTTTGAAGAAAATTAGCGAAAAAAATCAAATTTCAGCAAAGCATTTTATAAAAGTAATAAGTCTAATGAGATTGAGTGGCTTTAAACTTACTTTTTTTGGGCAGAGAAAGCAGTGCACTTCCATTCAACGGCATTTCGACCCACATCTAAATACTCTTTAACAACAAAAGTCTCTTCTCTCCTATTCATCTGAAAACCAATATTTTGCATTTGCACCTTTAACTTAGAAAAAGGATAGCATGCATTCCAATCTTCTGCTTTTTGAAAGTTAAACGGACTAATAGAAAAGAGCAATCCTCCCTTTTTCAACACGCGATGCATTTCATTCAAAGTCTGCAAGGGATTATCTACTCTGTCCAATAAAAAACTATTAAAAATAACATCTAAAGACGCATCTTCAAAAGGTAAGATTTCCGCCTTAGCTAAGCCAAAATGCAAATTAGGTAAAGTCTTTCCTTTTACTCGAATGCTTTCAAAACCACGCTTAGTCAAGTCTAAATCAAGATTTTTTCCATTCACCCAAAAATCCTGCGCTTGCCGTAACATTTGATAACTGTAATCCAATCCATGACATTGACTATCAGGAAATCCTTCTGCAATTTCACCAATTAATCGCCCCACACTACAGCCAATATCCGCTATCTGCATATTTGACTGTGCAGGTAAATTTTCATTAAGCCAATCGAGAATAATTTGAAAAGGATAGCCCTTCCATACATCATCAGCGAGATGTAATATAGATTGCCGGACGACTGCATCTTCATAACGTTCATAAATATCCGCCCGAAATTCAGCCTCCGATTTATCATAAAAAAAAGGAATATCTCGTCGAATCCTAACAGGAGATTGCATAAATGTGATAGTTTTGCGAAAAATTACAAATAATTTATGAAATATACTTTTTTACTTTCCATTCTTATTTTACTAACTACAGCTTGTGCTCTAACGCCAATAGAACGTGAAAAAGACCAAGGACGTCAATTGTGTAAAGACATTACAGATTTTATTTACGATAATGACTATAAAGCTGAAAAATGTGCGCTTTTAGATTTTATCAAAAAAGAAGTAAATGAAAATTTTAATGTAAAAACTTACTATGCTTCGGTTGAATTAGTGAAAGGGATTCCTGTATCGCCTGTGCCTTGTCCTGAAAAGATAATGAGAGAAAAAGATGAGGCTCTAAAAGGACGCTTTAAACCATTATCTGACCGTACTATCAATGAGAAAAATAATATCTTGTACTATGTTGAACATGATGAAAAAGTAAAGAGCACGGAACGAAAAATTCGTGTCAAAATAGTCGACAGAGGAGAAAGATATGTGATTAATGTGGAAATATTGACGGAGTGATTTTAGAAATTGTTTCATCAAAAAAGCGGTAAGAGTCTTGCTGATTCTTACCGCTTTTTCATTTCATTCAAGCAAGTGAATTACACATTAACTAACGCTTTTTCCAAATCCTTCAACAAATCACTCACATCCTCAATTCCCACACTCAAACGCATCAAACTGTCCGTCAAACCCACTTTCATGCGGTCTTTACGCGGAATAGAAGCGTGCGTCATCGTCGCAGGGTGTCCAATCAAACTTTCAACTCCACCCAGACTTTCTGCCAGAGTAAAAAAGTGCGTATTGCTCAAAACCTTGTTTGCATCATCAACGGTATCTGATTTCAAATCAAAGGAAACCATTGCTCCAAAATGACGCATTTGCTTCTTAGCAATACTATGATTTGGATGGTCTGCAAAGCCCGGATAATAAACATTTGCCACCTTCGGATGGCGCTTTAAATATTTAGCGATTTTCTCTGCATTTTTACAGGCTCTTTCAACTCGTAAATGCAAAGTTTTAATACCGCGCAAGACTAAAAAACAATCTTGTGGCCCGGGTATTGCCCCTACTGCATTTTGAATAAAACGTAGTTTATCTGCCAATTTTCTATTCTTCACAATCACACATCCATGCACAACATCAGAGTGCCCACCCAAATATTTGGTAGCAGAATGCATAACGATATCTGCTCCCAAATCCAATGGCGTTTGTAGATATGGTGAAGCAAAAGTATTGTCTACCGCAACCATGATTTTATGCTTACGCGCTATCTTACAAATCGCTTTAATGTCAATGATATTCAACATCGGATTGGTTGGTGTTTCCACCCAAATCAGCTTCGTTTTCTTATTGATTTTCTTCTCAATATTCTTCGACTTTTCCATGTTAACAAACTGCGTCTTAATACCCGCAGGTGCATGTATTTTCATCATTTGACGATAAGACCCACCATACAAATCACTGGTAGAAATCACCTCATCGCCCGCACTCAACAAACGAAAAATCGCATCCATTGCCGCTACTCCACTACCAAAACAAAAAGCATTTGTCCCATTTTCCAATGCCGCCAAATTCGCCTCTAAAGCCGAACGTGTCGGATTCTTAGAACGCGCATACTCATAGCCTTTATGCACACCCGGTGCCTCCTGCGCATAGGTAGAAGTCTGAAAAATCGGTGTCATAACGGCACCTGTACTGGGGTCTGGCTCGATACCCGCGTGGATTACTTTTGTTCCAAATTTCACTTCGTAAAGGTTTTAAAGGTTGGAAAAGTTGTATGGTTGTAAGGGTTGTAAAGTTGCAAATGGTTGAAAAGGTTGTAAAAGTTATAAAAGTTATAAAGGTTGTAACGCACCGAAGCAATACAACCTTTACAACCCATAAAACCTTTTCAACCTTTCCTATTTCCTTTTCAAGACTGCCTTCGCTTTCGCGACCACATCTTTAGTATCTAAGCCGTATTTCTCCAATAATTGGTTGGCTGTTCCACTTTCCCCGAAGGTGTCCATAGTTGCGACAAACTCTTGTGGAGTAGGTTGTTGACGTGCCAATAAACCTGATACGCTTTCTCCCAAACCACCTAAGAAATTGTGCTCTTCACAAGTGACGACTGCGCCTGTTTTTCTGACAGATTTCAAGATTGCTTCTTCATCTAAAGGCTTGATTGTATGGATGTTAATCAAATCTACGCTGATACCTTCTGCTTCCAATTCTTTGGCAGCTTCAACGGCTTTCCACATCAAATGTCCTGTAGCGATGATAGTTACATCTGTACCTTCGTTCATCACGATTGCCTTGCCGATTTCGAACTCACCCTCTGGCATAAAAACGGGCCAGCCCGGACGACCAAAACGCAAATATGCTGGTCCATGGTGGTCTGCTAATGCGATTGTCGCAGCTTTGGTTTGGTTGTAATCACAAGGATTTATAACCGTCATGCCTGGCAACATTTTCATCATACCGATGTCTTCAAGGATTTGGTGGGTTGCACCGTCTTCTCCCAAAGTCAAACCTGCGTGAGAAGCACAGATTTTTACATTTTTATCAGAGTATGCGATAGATTGACGAATTTGGTCATAAACACGTCCCGTTGAGAAATTGGCGAATGTTCCTGTATAAGGAATTTTACCTGTTGTTGCCAATCCTGCTGCGATTCCCATCATATTTGCCTCAGCAATACCTACTTGGAAAAAACGCTCTGGATTTTCTTTGATGAATGCCTGCATTTTCAATGAGCCTACTAAATCCGCACACAATGCGACTACATCTTTATTTTTTTTGCCCACTTCGTGCAAACCTGCGCCAAATCCGTCGCGCGTTGATTTTTTGCCTGTGGAAACTATATCTTTTAAAGCCATTTTTTTTAGTTGTTGGTTGGTAGTTGGTGGTTGGTAGTCATGCGAGACTTTCAAAACCTTACCATTAACGAAAAATTATTCCCTCTTTCACAAACTACGTACAAGTCACGTCCAAGTTAGGACAGTTCGTACTTCGTAATTCGTACCTCGTACTTCCCTAATAATCGCCTAAAGTCTCTTTTAATTGAGATAGTGCCGACTCTAATTGCTCATCATTTGGAGCAACACCGTGCCATTTGTGACCATTCATCATGAAGTCAACACCATAGCCCATTGTCGTTTCCATGAGGATGACGATTGGTTTGCCATTGCCCCGTTCTTCTTTGGCTTTGTTTAAACCCGTGAGGATACTGCGCATGTTATTTCCTTTCATACGTAGTACTTTCCAACCAAAACTTCTCCATTTTGCTGGCAAATCTCCCAATGACATTACTTCTTCATTTGAGCCGTCAATCTGTACACCATTCCAATCGACACAAACGATTAAGTTGTCCAATTTGTAATGTGCTGCCGCCATTGCTGCTTCCCAGATTTGACCTTCTTGCAATTCACCATCACCTGTAAGTGCGAAAATCCAACGGTCGTCTTTGTTCAATCTTTTGCTCAAAGCCGTACCAATCGCTACAGACAATCCCTGCCCTAATGAACCCGACGCGATGCGGATGCCTGGCAAGCCTTCATGCGTAGTTGGGTGTCCTTGCAGGCGACCATTTAAAGCACGGAAGGTAGATAATTCCTCGACAGGAAAATAACCAGAACGCGCTAAAACACTATAGAATACAGGAGAAATGTGTCCATTAGACAAGAAGAATAAGTCTTCGCCATGTCCTTCCATATTGAAAGAAGGGTCATGCTTCATCACTTCAAAATAAAGGGCTACGAGTAAATCCGTACAGCCTAATGAGCCACCTGGGTGACCCGATTTGCAAGAGTGAACTTGGCGAACAATATCGCGACGCACTTGTGTAGCGATGCGATTGAGTTTTTTGATATCAGCCATTAAAATTGAATGTTTTTTTGAGAGACTTTAGATATTAGATGTTAGATTTCTTACTGCTAATAATGAGCAATCTAACATCTAATATCTTTTGTCTAATATCTATTTTCATCAAGATTTGCAAAAGTATAAACTTTATTGCGAGTTGAGGAAAGTAAGACGTTTTTGTTTGGGGAAATGTTTTGAGAAAACGAAAGCTAAATTAGCATTTATCAGGTTTAGAATTCACTAAAGATTCATAACGAGGTTCATTATTTTCGGTAAAAATCAAAAATTTTACCTATTTTTGTAAAATATTTACAAAATTCAAAAGAATTTCTATGATTTTAGAGTTTAAAGTAGAAAATTTCAGGTCAATAAAGGAAGAACAAGTTTTCTCATTCGTAGCAGAAACTACGAAGAGCAAAGCCGATAATGTTTTTAAGGTCAACTTACCTAAAAACTCTTCTGTACGTTTGCTTAAATCTGCGGTCATATATGGTGCAAATGCTTCTGGTAAAAGTAATTTTCTCAAAGCAATTGCTACATTAAAAAAATTGGTAACAGACTCTTCTAACTTTAAATTAGACACAGCTATAAGAGAATATGAACCTTTTCTATTAGATACAAAATCTCGTGACGCGCCTACTAAATTTGAATTAGTCTTCATTCCAAGAGGAAAAAAAAATGTAAAATATCATTACTCGATTGCTTACAATAAGAATGAAATAACCGCTGAAAATCTTGACTTTTACGAAAAAGGACAAGTCGCTAATTTATTTAAAAGAATTTGTAATAAAAATGATTTTCACGAAATAAAAACGACGGAAAAGATTGGGAAGAAGGGTATTCCAACGCAGTATCTAAAAAATCAACTGATACTCTCTAAGTTTGGTTCTGAACCGCAAATTATTTTGAATAATGTTTATCGTTACTTTGATGATTTAGATACGGGAAATACTTTGGACGGGGTGGAGATTTCTGATTTGACAGAAGAATTGGGTAAGAAATTAGTAAATCCTGAAAATAAAGAATTATCCCGGAAATTATCTTTATTGATTAGAGCTGCGGATACACAGATTGAAAATGTAGCAGTGTCTCGTCCATTGCAAAGAATCAAATTACCTCTTGCAGCAACAGGTTTTATGTTTAAAGAAAACCCTCCAGTTATTAAAGGCAAGCACAACATCTACGAAGATGGTAAAGTCGTAGGCAGCGAACACTTCGACTTCGCAGAAAACATCTCCTTAGGCACAAGCGCCATGTTTGCCATTGGCGGTATTATCCTACAAAAATTTGAAGAAGGAGGTGTTCTTCTTTTTGATGAATTAGACAATAGTTTACATCCAAAAGTGACTCGATTTCTGATTGGTTTATTTCATAATCCTGAGATTAACAAAGCTAATGCGCAGATTATTTTTTCTACGCATGAACCACTTCTTATGGATAAAGATATGTTTCGTTCTGACCAGATTTGGTTTACAAAGAAGAATAAATTTGGTGCGACAGAAATGTATTCTGCACAAGACTTTGAAGGTATTCGAGAAGATATTCCTTTTAATAAATGGTATATGGCAGGTAAATTCGGCGCATTGCCTAATATCGAACAATCTCTTTTATCCCTCTAAAATATGGCACGAATCAAAAAGCCGCGTCCGTATGAGAGGAATATGCTCATTGTTTGTGAAGATACCAATACAGGACCTAATTACCTGTATTACTTGAAGGCAATCGCCATAAAGAATCAATTTTGGGACTATATTGAGATTTCTCCGAAACCGCCTTTGCAAATTGAAGAAGAAAACCAAACAAGTCCTCCTCACAAATCAGCACGAAAGAAAAGACAGTTTGAGAAAACAGAAGAAGATACTCATCTCACTATTGAGTTAGAAAAAGAAAATAGAGAACAACCTGTTCGCTATGTTCGGACGGTACAAAAAGCTTTGGAAGAAGGGTCTTATTCGGAAGGCTGGGCGGTATATGATTTGGACGGTCACACAGGACATGAACGTGCTGAAAACATAGCACGACAAGAACCAATAGTGAATATTGCTTTTTCAAGTCGTGCGATTGAGATGTGGTTTCTACTACATTTTGAACAAAATGATAGGCTTTTTGAGAAGGTGCATTGTAAATTTAACGGTCGTGAACAACAATGTGATAAGACAAGAAATTGTATTGGAGAAGAGTGTTTAATGGGATATTTAAGAAGAAATACCCCATTAGAAAATTATCAAAAGAAAGCAGATATTTTTTCACTCTTAAATCCAGAAATGAGAATCGCTATTAAGAATAGTGAATGGCTACGAGATAAATATGTTCAAAATCAGGCACTTTTTGAACGTAACCCTTACACTTCTATGGATTATTTAGTAAAATCCTTGTTAAGACTACTGTCTATCTTTGAAATAGGAAAGCTAAAAGAATTTGAATTAAGAGTTTTGAGTATTGAACCTGTAACTGAAATCGAAATTAAGAACACAACTCAACATCGACAGATAATTAATAAAAATCTCTTTCGATTTAATAACAAACAAGATTTCACATTAGAAGGTAGTGGTATTTTAGAGATTGACGAAACAAAAACAATCATAATTTCAGATTACACACCTTCGCCCGATTTAAGGTTAAAATTTCCAGCGGATAATGAGGTAGATTTCTTTTGGATTTTATGTTGATTTTAGCAAGTGAAAAATTAAATTTTCACTTGCTAAAATCATTCTTTTCTTAAAACACCAACAACTTCTCAGTAACCCGCTGACCATTCAGCTCTCCCGTCACAAAATAAACTCCAGATTGCAAATTAGCCGTAGAAAAAGTATCATCCACGACCTCCATTTTCAACCAGCCTTGCGCAGCAGAATATAAACTCACATTCGTCCAATTTTCAACACGGACGCGCTCGCCTACTCTGACAGGATTTGGAGAAATCGCTCCTTTTATTTCTTTAATATTAGATACCGCAGAAGGTGCTACATCACCACAAACTTGCGTTTCTATCCATTGGAATGCTTCGCTTAAAATCGCATTTCTATTTGGAAAATCAATCGTATGACCAACGCCAGGCATTAAGATAGACCCGACACAGGCATCATTATCATTCAAAGCATTTAGCATTGG
>CAZQTE010000172.1:0-11187 GCA_964595615.1 uncultured Saprospiraceae bacterium | reverse complement strand
CTAACTAAAAATACCTATCGTATGAAAAACCAATTATACTTATCCTTACTTTTAATAATTTTATTTTCTACTAACTTATCTGCTGTTCATACAGCAGGAACTCTTGAAAAAGCGAATGTTGAAAATATTACTACTGTTAAGAAAAAACCAGTCAAGAAGTTTTTTCAGAATGTGACTCAGCGTGTTTTGGAGAATAAAGTAGTGAAGAGATTGGAGAAGAAGCTTGCAAAAGAAAAGAATAGTAATGGATTTATCTTTGGTTTATTATCTCTTATTTTTTCTGTCCTTGGCTTATTTTTCATTTTTATAGAGCTTAGCTTTGGAGTTATAGTTCTTGGAGCAGTCTTGGGAACTGGAGGCTTTATTCTCGGAATTATTGGTGCAGTTCGAGACGAAAGTAAAGTGATGGTTATTCTTGGAATTATTTTTGGATCTATACCTTTATTAGTACTTATAGCATTTATTGTAGCCAACGGATAGCCTTAAACATTACCTCACCACCACTAACTTTTCAAAACTCAAAAACGATTCCGAACTCACCCGCAGTTCCTAAAATCCAACTGCAAAATCTTTCTCCCAAATTTACCCACATAAATCATCTCACGCACTTAAGTAGTCGGACATAATTATTTCGATAATTAGAACAGAGGAAATTTTTTGATTGATTTGGCTTTGAAAACCGCCAATACCCTACGGTCTTTAAGGATTTTCAGAGTGAAATCAAGTGGAAAATTGTCCTGTTCTAATATTGTAAATAATTGTGTCCGAGCACTTAAGTAGGTTGACGTATTTATTTCTGCAATTAAGACAGAGGATATTTTTCGTTTAATTTGGCTCTGAAAACCGCCAATACCCTACGGTCTTTAAGGATTTTCAAAGTGAAATTAAGCGGAAAATAGTCCTATTTTAATGTTGAAATAAATATGTAAACCTACTTATAATATTTTCTGCAAAAAAAGTTGGATAATAATTACTACATTTAACTTTTGAAAGAACTTATCATTTTTGTCAAGTTCTTATTTTAACCCATTTTTTTACCACTTTAAAATACCTAAGAAATGAAAATCCAACTTTATTTACTTTTACTTTTAAGTTTTTTATTTTCCTCTAATCTATTGGCAGTTAAAACAACTGGAACTCTTGAAAAGGCTAACATTGAAAATCTTGCGACTACAAAGAAGAAACCCGCTAAGAAGTTTTTCAAAAATATGACTCAGCGTGTTTTGGAAAACAAAATTGTCAAAAAGCTTGATAAGAAATTTGCAAAAGAAAATGCAGGAAGACAAGTTAATGCTGGCTTACTATCACTCATTTTTTCTGCGGTAGGACTACTCACGATGTTAGTGGCTTCAAATCCTATTATTGCCATTACTGGATTACTAGTGGGACTTGCAGGCTTTATTTTTGGAATTATAGGTGTAAGTAAAGATGAAAAGAAGGTTTTGAGTATTCTCGGAATCGTCTTTGGTTCTATTGCTGTTTTGGCTTTTCTAGGTCTACTAGTCGCCATACTAAGATAGTATTATTGACGTCATAAACTGAAAAATCTGTGTTAATCATGTCTAGATGATTGGCGCAGATTTTTTGTTTTAGCGTTTGGCTAAGTTTTATTATTACTCATAATAAATGTCTTACGAGTATTGATAGTAAAGCTAGACAGGTTCTGTTGTCAAAGAATGATAAATTTTTAGACAAATTCTTACCTCACCACCACTAACTTTTCAAAACTCAAAAAGGACTCCGAGCTCACTCGCACTTCATAAAATCCAACTGCAAAACTTCCTAAATCAATTGCAAAACGACTCTCTCCAATAAAGCTATTCTCTAAAACCAAACGTCCTGCGGCATCAAAAACAGTCACAGTTAAAAGCTCATTCTGAACACTTCCAAAATCTAAGTAAACCAGCTCTTTAGCAGGATTTGGATACAAAGTAAACAAGCTTTCTTCTGTAATATGACCTAATGAACTCACCACATCTACAAATACACTTGACTCTACTGTACAGCCATTCGCATCAATAGCATAAATCGGATAAGTCCCATTTTCTAAATCTGGGAAATAACCACTGTCTTGATAATTTATTCCGTCGATACTATATTGAAATGGTGGTGTTCCAGAAATAGATGTAATCGTCAAATTATCTTCATTCAATGAATGATTAATCGCTAAGGTATCTGAAATTTGTAGGTTGATAATATTAGTAAATTGAGTACCTAAGAAGTCTGAAGTCATAAGTTCAACACTACCTGTACTCCCTGCTGGATATTCTAAAATATACGAAACCTCACATTCTTCGGTTTCCATTTCTGTGATAGACATGGCTGCTGGAATACTACTGATTTCATAAGGCGTAATACCTCCTTCGGCACAAAGCATTATCTCTATTGTAGTTTCTAAATCGCAGGGATTAATAACTTGACTTTGAGTGCTCACAGATAAAGAATTAGTAGTATGAATATAAGTAATCATACGTTGACAATCATACTCGTCTTGTACTAATATTTCATAAATCCCATTCGCTAAATCTGAGAAGATTGGGGATTCCTGAAAGTCTCCATTATCCAAGCTATACATCAAAGTTCCCGTACCACCATTCGCATTTGCAATTAAATTACCGTCTTGACTAGAAGCAGATAATTGTAATTGATTAGGTTCAAATATTTGAACTTCTTGTATCTCAGAAATGAAGCCTCCAGAGTCTCTAATTTGTACGATATAAGTTCCTGCTTCTAAATTAGAAAAGCTGTTATCATCTTGAAAGTCAAAGTTCTCAAATTTGTATTCATAAGGCGGAACACCTTCTGTCGCAGTTACTGTAATCTCTCCATTATCACCATTATAACAGAAAATATCCTCTGTTTCTACTGCTAAAATCGCAGGAGGCAAAATGTTGATAGAAGCACTTAATTCAAATGTACAACCAACCGCATTTTGAACAATGATAGTATATTCTGATTGTGGTGGACCACTGAAAGTATTGATATCTGTAAACTCAGCCCCATTAATGCTATAGAGAAATGGTGATTGGTCATTTTGTGTATTTATCTCTACCATATAACCGTCAGTTGTCGCGCTTGCTGTCAATTCCTCTGGATTTAGAATAGTGACGGTTTGTGTACTGATAATAAGGTCTGTAGCATCGCGTACTACAGCGGTATATTCTCCCGCAGGAAGATTTTCAAAAGTATTTTCAAGCTGATATTCTCCTTGATTTAGACGATACTGGAAAGGAGGAATTCCATTTGTTGTTGAAACCTCTACAGAACCAATAGCATCATCATGACAAGTTAAACCTTGTGTTAGACTTAGACTCGTTGCTAGATTATTGACAAGGACTGTAGAACTTGTAAAATTACAGCCATTTTCATCACGTATCGTTACTTCATAATAGCCATCTTGCTCCGTTGTGAAAACATTTTCTGATTGGAAATTAATACCGTCTAAGCTATATTCTAAATCTCCCGTGCCGCCACTTCCTGAGGCAATGATATTGTGGTTTTCAACGTATGCACTACCTGTCACCGTTTGTGGGTCGTTGATAAAAATAGTCTGTCCTGCTATATTATTTCCAGCGGCATCCAAAACAAAAACAGTGTAAGAACCAGCTGATAAGTTTTCAAAATTACCGCTATATTGAAAGTTCTCTCCGTCTATACTAAACTGATATGGAGGTGTACCAAATTCGGCATAAACATTAATTGCTGCATCATTTTCTCCTGGACAAGACACATATTGAGTAATTGCTCCTGTCGGAAATGGTGAAGAAAGTACAATGTCTATCGAAAATTCATGAATACCTGACCATTGGTCATTTGAACTTGTTGCATCCACAAAAAATGCATCTGATAGAGTAGGGCTACCATTTTGGGTATAAACCAAAGCGCCACTTGCTAAGTCAACGATAGTAAAAGTACTACCTATGCTAACATTGGAATTATAGAGTTGTAAATTACCGTTTTGAGGCAAAGAAAGAATTTGAAAGGTGCCCGTAGCATCAGATAAGTTCAATAAATTGTTCCCAATGGTAGCGCTGTTAAATTGCTCTACTTCTAGTGTGTTTGAGAAAAGGTTTAAGCTATTTGTTGGCTGAATATCATCTCGACATAACTCCAAAGATACATCTGTCAAAACACCCCCATCTTCTGGTGAAAGGTCGTTTATATTTACCAGCCAAGGACCGTAAGAGGAATGTCCAAGGACTGAAGCAAAACTTTCTGCAGGTTGATATTCGCCTGAGATGCCAATGTCGGGAACAGGATTACAAGTAGCTCGTAATTCCTCGTTACTGAGTACTGCGTCTTCTGAAAAAGTCAACAATAAATCATCATGAACACAACCATAAGGCGTTCCGTCTTCTAAACCAGGACGATAAAAAAGCTGCATAGACTCTCCGTCTGGACAAATAAGATTTCCAGATAAATCACCGATATGTGTATGGTCAACATGGAGGTCTTTAATTTTGATTTTACTAATAATAAAATCATCTTCAACATCTATTCTCGCAAAGGCATCTGTATAGTTTTCGCTATTAATATCGCGAGGTGTATTCACCGCGGGATAGATAGAACAAGTACGTTTTTTTGTACGAAAAGCATATATGTCAGACCATGCACTTTGTCCACAAGCATTATTACTCCGAACGCGCCAATAGTAGATTTTTAAGCTTTCTAAATCGCTAACTTCTAGCGAATTTTCTCGTGAGTTGCTTGTGAAAAAGAGGTCAGAAAAATCTGCATTTTCAGAGATTTCTATATCATAACTTTCAGCATTCTGAATGAATGACCATAAAAAGTTGACATCAAACTCTGTTGCTAGAATATTTGCAGCTGGAGAAATGGGTTGAGGGGCAAATGGTTGACTATCCGAATTTTGAACAATTAAAGTCGTAATATGATTAATATCACCACTTGATGCACTAATATCAAATGTAGTAATTGGACTAATCCAATTACTCGTAATTTGAGCTGTTACAGTAGCAGGAGGCATCACTTGTGAAGGTGTAAATGAAATAGATGTGCCTCCCGTATTATCAGAAGTAGGAAAGCTGATTGGACTATTAAAATTTCCAAGAGCAGTTACTTCAATCTCAAATGAAACAGTATTAGGTACATCTCCACAGAATGCTTGTAGAGCTGTTACTGGATTTAATGTGAAATCTCCTGGTGCTTCGATAGTAAAATTATCATCAGATAGGTCGAAAAAATAATTAGAATGACCTTTAATTTTTATGCGACAGTTTTCAGAATTGATATTTGGTAATTGTAGGTTTGCCAGACCCGTATTCGGAATATCTTCGGCTAAAGTAATTGGAAAACTGTACCCACCATCCGTAGAAAGGAAGATGTCAACCGAAGAACAGTTAACAGGTGAAGCATCTGTTTGTCCTTTATTCCATTGAATATCGATATTTTGATTTGGCGTAAAACTCTCAGTTCCATTAGGATATTCAACCGCAAAATCCTCCTCTCTTTCTACAAAAATCAAAGATATATTATCACTTGCCCAACAACCAGCGCCCTCGGTTGCATCATAAGCGGTAAAAGTAAAAGTCATATTGCGCGTCACATCTGGTAAAACCTCCCACTCACAATCTGAATTCGCAGGATTAATCAAGCAATCTATACTTGGAAATGTTCTTTCGGGGACTTCTTTAGGAGGAAAACTACGAAAAGCAGGACCAACTCCACTATTGCTTGTTGGTGGTGCATTGGCAACTTGAATATCTATTTGCTCCCAATTAAATCTTTGCGGACTATTATCAAAATTATTGCTCGTTCCTGTCAATTCGAATGGAATACCAACAGGTAAACTTCTATCTGCACCCGCAAAAGCAGTAGGAGGAATATTCCCTAAAGAGATTACTTCACCACATCCATTCAATAAGTCGAACTGGATAAAAGTGAGCATTTGATTTAAATTTCCTGTGTGAAAGTAGAAATCTCTTGGATAAGTTACACTTGGTGCACAGGCTCCTGCGTAAGACATGAGTGTTGAACCACTGCCCGTTTCATACGCCGTACTATTAGCTCGATTATTATTACAGCTATTATTAAAGCTATGGGTTGCACCAAATTTATGACCAATTTCATGAATAAAAGTAGCCTCTAAAGGATAACCTTCGGGAGACCATGTGCTACCTGCAGAACTTTGTGCTTTATGGTTGCTACAAACTGATTTTACTTGTGCCACGCCTCCACCTACAATTCCAACAACGATACCTAAGTCGTAATTTCCAAAACCAATAATATTATCCGTTGCCGTCTGATTTTCACTAAGCAATAAAAATTTGTTGTCATTGGTAAATGGGTCACTTTCTGGGTCGGTAAAAATCATCAAATCATTATTATCTACCAATTCAAAAGTAACACCTGTTTCTTGTTCGAAAACAAGATTAGTATTTGCCGTTAGAACCATTATTTTTTCCATCGCGTTTGCGACTGCTCCCCCATGCCATTGTGTGTACTCGCCCGTCGCGCTAATGCATAAACGATATTTGCGGAGTAAGCAATCAGGGCTGGTGTTCTGTAGCGATTTATTCAAAGATGCTGTCTCTAGTTCTTCTGTGACATTACAGCTAAATTCACCATGTTGTTCTGTTGTCCCCAAATCTTTTGCTTGGTAAGCGATATAGTAATTTGCGTTAGTTTGAGAATATGGCTCTAGGTATGTCAAACCATTTTGAGGATGAGAAATGAGCGCGTAAATGCCTTGTGAGGTAATATTTAATCTTGCAGTAATTTTTTGATTATCAACGTTTTGTAAATAGAAAGAAGAAAGGTTCGGATATTTTTTTGCTAAATCTTCTGAAAAAACGGAAGATTTATAAACTTGAAAATTAGCAAGAGTACCATCGGTTTGTGGTAATGAAATAATAAGCTCTGAATTGATATGTGCAAAGCGTTCAGGTGCACTAGACAAAGTGTTTTTTAATTCTGCAACATTTAAATTATAGGCTTGAAAATGAGAAGGAAGGGGAGAAGTACGAACGATTTCTACTTCCGAAGCTATAGTTGTTGTTTTCCAAAAATCTAAAGCAGGAATTGGCTTTTGCGCCAGTATATTAGGTGCAAAAATACATAAGAATAATAGTGTTATAAAAAAACATCTCTTACCAACAGGCAGGAGGGTGAAAATCGTGTTCATGGATTATAATTTGCTCGGGGAATATAAGTGCTTGGACATAATTATTTCGATAATTAGAACAGAGAAAATTTTTTGATTGATTTGGCTCTGAAAACCGCCAATACCCTACGGTCTTTAAGGATTTTTAGAGTGAAATCAAGCGGAAAATTGTCCTGTTCTAATATTGTAAATAATTGTGTCCGAGTACTTAAGTGCTTGGACATAATTATGTCCGAGTACTTAACAACAAAAAAGCTTTTGAAAGGAAAGCTTATCTGCATTTTATTCCTTTAAAATCGGTATGGCTAAACAATAGAAAACAACGTGCCGGGATATTAAAAAATTAACTAGGCAAAAGTAAGAATTTTTTTGAAATATTTATTAAATAAATATGATAATGGCTGTATGTGAGTAGTGAGAATTATGAGCACAGAATTCGAGAATAGTTAAGTCTTTAGAAAATACAGGCATTTTTGTCTAATTTTGTCCCAATAATCAAAATTTAAAGCTCTTTTAACACAACTAAACCACCATAGTCGGCATCTTTAACGTTAAAATTAGAAATAAAAGAAATTATCAAAAATAATATGAAAAAATTACTCTTCCTTACAGTCGTCGCCTTCATGACAAACTGTACCCCCAAAACCATAACTACCATCCCTGACGCAACTTACGAACAGTTGGACACTATGGTCATTTCTGCACCACGTATTGAAAAATCAGAAATTGCTGGTTTTGAGATTGATAAGTACAATCCCTCTGCCAAGAGAGAAAGCGATTTATTGGATACGAAACTAAATTTACGTTTTAACTGGGAAAAAGAGCAAGTTATCGGAGAGGCGACCTTGACTTTGAAGCCATTTTTTCATCCGATGAGTACCGTGAGTTTGGATGCAGTTGGTTTTGAATTTTCTAAGGTCACAGACGGCAATGGAAAGGATTTGACTTATGATTATGACGGAAAAGACATTGTCATCAATCTTGGTAAAACGTACACGCGCGATGAGCAATATATAGTGAAAATGAGCTATGTCGCTAGTCCTTCTTCTGACGGCGGTAGTGCAGCCATTACTTCTGATAAAGGTTTGTTTTTTATCAATCCACGTGGTGAAGAAGCAGATAAACCTCAGCAAATCTGGACACAAGGAGAGACAGAGAGTAATTCACGTTGGTTTCCAACGATTGACAAGCCAAACGAGCGTACGACACAAGAATTAACAGTTACCGTAGCATCAAAATACAAAACGATGTCCAACGGATTACTCCTCAAAAGCACGGACAACGGCGACGGTACACGCACCGATTATTGGAAACAAGAAAAACCACACGCGCCATATCTTTTTGCCTTAGTTGTGGGAGATTTTGCAATGGTACAAGACAAGTGGAAAGGCATGGATGTCAATTACTACGTCGAGCCAGAATTTGAGGAACACGCTCGCGCCATATTCCCTTACACGCCAGAGATGTTGACTTTCTTTTCTGAAAAATTGGACTCAGAGTATCCTTGGGAAAAATACTCGCAAGCAGTTGTGCGTGATTATGTATCTGGTGCAATGGAGAATACGACAGCAGTTATTTTTGGTGAGTTTATGCAAGCGACAGAGCGTGATTTGATTGATGAATTGACAAATGAAAAAATAGTGGCGCACGAAATGATGCACCACTGGTTTGGTGATTATGTGACCTGTGAGAGTTGGGCAAATTTAACTTTAAATGAAGGTTTTGCGAACTACTCGGAGTACATGTGGCTGGAGCATAAATATGGGAAAGACGCGGCAGATTTACACTGGTTAGAGGAATTTGACGGTTATCTTGGTCAAGCACGAGGACAAGGAACACACCCTTTGATTCATTATGCTTATGACGACAAAGAAGACATGTTCGATGCGCATAGTTACAATAAAGGTGGAATGGTTTTGCACATGCTCCGCAATTACTTGGGCGATGATGCATTCTTTGTAGGCTTGAATAAATACTTGAATGACAACGCTTTAACTGCCGTAGAGGTAGATGAATTGCGTATGGCATTTGAAGATACGACAGGTGAAGATTTGAATTGGTTTTTCAATCAATGGTATTTGCAGCAGGGGCATCCAAATTTAGAATTTAGTAAATTCTATAATGCCGAAACTGGAAATTTAGAACTAACAGTTTTACAAACACAAGACCCCGCGCGTAATCCTTCTGTTTTTGAATTGCCATTACAAGTTGATGTGTACACTGGCGTAGCAACGAAAACGCGCGAAAATATTCGTGTTACAAAACGTGAAGAAACCTTCTTAATTCCTGTGGCGACGAAACCCGCATTTGTAGATATTGACCCAGAGAAAGTATTGTTGGCAGAGAAAACACCAGAGAAAAAAACAGAAGATGAATTGATTTTCCAATTTATGAATACGAAGTCTTTGGTTAATCGTTTGGAGAGTGCTCGTGAATTGGCAGAGAGTACAAATCCTGCTGTAGCGGGACTGTATCAGACAGGATTACAAGATGATTTTTGGGTGATTCGTTTGATTTCTATGGGCGGCATTGCCCCGACAGAAGCGAATATCAAAATTATTGAAACGCTTGCCGAAAAAGACCCACATTCCGAAGTGAGAAAGCAAGCTATCATGCTTTTATCTTCAACAGGAGATAAAAAATATACAGACCTGTTGACCAATACTATGAAAAATGCACGTGCTTATTCTGTGCAAGCAGCAGCATTAGCAGGTTTGAAAAATATTGATCCAGTAGCAGCATTGACAGCAGCTAAAAACTTAGAAAACTCAGAAAATTCTGATATTTTAAGTTCTGTCGCGCAGATTTATGTGGAAAGCGGCGATGCGCAATATTTGCCTTTCTTTGAAAAAGAATTGGAAGGAGTGGATGGTTATAGTGCGATTGGTTTTTATGAGAGTTACGGTAAGTTAGTCATACAGGGAGACAAAGAAACTTTGATAAAAGGAGCGGCAAAAATGAATGCAATTGGTGGAGATATGAAAACTTCTCCCTTCCGTCGTTTTGCGGCAGTGAAGACTTTGAATGACTTTTATTTGGCGGTACACGACGGTTCTGTTGAGAGTAATGATGATGCGGAGAAAGAAGCATTGACGAAATTGAAAACGCAATTTTCGGACATGATAAAAGCGATAAAAGAGATAGAAACTGAGCCGCAGTTGAAGACTTTTTATAGTGCGTTTCCTACACCGACGAATTAGACTTTAGAGCTATTACCTTTTTAAAAAGGTAATAGCTCTCTCCTAAATATTTCCCAATAAACTACACAAAAACTATGAGTAAAAAAGCTGGTAATCCGAAAATAGAAAAGAAAGAAGGAAACTATATCGACAAAATCATTAAGGAAAATTGCCAAAATTTAATGCCTTTTTTCTTCCGTAGTATTTTTCATTTTAACATCGCAGATGCCGAAAATCTGCCAGAGATAAAGCAACAAAAAACAACAGAACGCGAGCCTGACTTTCTGCGTCTCGTGCATAATGATAGCTTTCCTGATGGCGTGGTGCTACAACTCGAATTTGAAGTACAAGACAATCCCAAAATGGCTAAACGGATGTTGCGATATATCAGCATGTTACATGAAAATACAGATAAGCCAGTTTTGCAATTTGTGTTATATTTGGGAACGGGGAAGGCAAAAATGAGTGACAAAATTGAATTTGGACAATTAAAGTTTGCATTTAAGCTCTTCAATATTGAGGATTTTAGTTATCATGATTTTATTAATTCTGAATATCCAGAAGAAGTTATATTGAGCGTTTTGGCGACACATGAAGACATAAGTGAGGACCAACTTTTGGAACTAATCATAGGGAGAATTGTTGATCTAAAAGGAAAACGATTGGCGACAGAGAAATTTCTTACCCAATTGACAATGTTATCAAGATTGCGTAACTTGCAAAATAAAACAATCACAATACTTGAAAATATGAGTAATATAGAATTTGATTTGGATAATGATGTCTTGTATCAGCGAGGATTGGAGACAGGAGAGGAGCGTGGCGTTGCGAAAGGCTTAGAAAAAGGCTTAGAAAAAGGTGAAATCAAGAAATCTATTTCTGGTA
>CAZQTE010000171.1:6042-11198 GCA_964595615.1 uncultured Saprospiraceae bacterium | reverse complement strand
AGAGTTTCTTCCAACTCGTCGGAGTCTGGTTGCATGCCGAGCAAACAAAAAGCCGAGTACATTATTGTGCTCGGCTTTTTTACCCTGCGGAAAGGTATATATATTGGAATTGTAACCTAAATAGAACCAGTTATTTGAGATTACCTTTTTCTATCTGAGTAATAAGTCTATTTCAAGGTGTAAACTCCAAATTTATAGTTTCGCTTAACAAATCCGGGCATGAATGATTGTATTTTAGCGTAAATACCTCCCCATATTATCTTTTCACCAAATGCTACATAGCGAACTCCAGTAAAAGAGTGCTTTGTTTGTCCTGTATTCCACAGAGTTTCAATTGAGGTAATATTGTTTTCCGCATCAAAAATCTTTAGATAAGATAGCTTAGCTCCCAATGGTGTATTTTTCAAACCTTTACGCTCTTCTTTAGTTGGAAAATGGCTATAGAAAAGATAACTCTTTGCACCTTCTAACTTAAAATAATAATCATAATCTTCATAAGAGTCTGTTGTTCTTTCCACAAAAGTAACATCACTGACTTCATTATTGAGTGTGTTAAAAAGAATAAAATTTCGAAGTTTATAATACTTCTCTGTTCCCATATTGTTCCCCCTTGAAACTGTAGCCAACTTTGAATATTCTACTAAGGTTTTATATCCTCCGTTAGGTAGTTTTACGATTTCTCTTACTTTGTAGTAATCTGCATTTTCATCAAAATCTTGCTTCTTACTCCACATTCTTCTTACTGCAGTTTTCAATACTTCTTCCTCCGAAAAAACATGCACCGAAGCATAGCTTATAGTTCCTTTGGTCTCATCAAAATAGCCAGAAAAAACTCCTTCTATATAACGTCGATTGTCTAAATTAGTAAATGTTCCAGAGATAAAAGCTGCATCATTCATTTCATCAAAATCTACTTTCATAGAAGCAATTAATAAGTCCTCTCTCAAGTCCAACTCATAAGTTTCCCTTTTGTCTTTTGTAATTTTAATAAGATTATATCTATAAGGGATATGATATTTTCTTGTTTTCGCATCAAACATTTTGATAGAAACCCATACTGTTTCATCATTTGTAACAAATACATCCTCGATAAGTGCAGACTTGTCATTGATAGGCAGTTCTACTTTTTTCTCCCATAATAAATCAAGTGTTTCATTAAGAAGGTGTATAGTAAATTTTTCGTTACCACCTTTATAATCAGAAGTACTTGCTATATCGAAATGCACCGCTTTTGAGCCGTCCTTACTCACTTTTACTTGCTCTGTCAAATCTTTGTTATCGACTACATTATCATTGATAGGGTTTTTATAATCATAAGTTTTAAAATGTCTAAAATTCTCAATACCATTATCTGTTATCTTACCAACGAAAACCTTTTTTTTATTTCCATATTGTCCCAAATGACTCGCGATACCATATAGTCCCTTATTCGTTTGTGCGAAAGAAGTAAAACGATAGGATTTATCTTCCTCTTCAATGAGCAAAGGTTTTTCGAAAATAAGTTTATTATCGAAATCAAACTTATATAGCGTATTTTTTGCCTTTTGTCCTGCTTGCACATAATATCCTGTCTCGTCCGCAGCAAAAAGTTTAGCTTGTCCGATACCAAAAATTTGCTCACCGAAGGTTTCACCCCAGTGCATATTAGAGTTTTGAGCATTACCAAACGATAAAATGAAAGAAAGCAGGAGTGTTATTTGAATTTTTTTCATGTTTTTATTTTTTGTAAATGTAAGATTTTTTAGAAAAACGCACGCATAGATTGATTTTCCTTCAATCCTATTTAAGATATAAAGTAAGATACAACAAGAATCTCTTTTTTCACCCGAAAGTCCCTACCTTCGCACAAGAATTAACATTCACCAGTTGCTAACTTCGCAACTACCAATCAATTTCAAATTTGAGTACAGAAAAACAACTCATATTCGGCAGACACCCTGTAGCCGATGCGATTAAAGACGGACAAACTTTTGACCGCATCTTTTTACAACAAGGAACAACAGGAGAATTTGAAGTCGCGATTCGTCATTTGACGCGCGAACATGATATTCCATTGCAGGTTGTGCCGAAAGAGCGTTTGGAGCGTTTTACACGCAAAAATCATCAAGGAGTTGTCGGATTTTTATCTCCGATTGCTTACTATCGTGTGGCAGATGTCTTGCCTACGATTTATGAAAAAGGAGAAACTCCTTTATTTTTGCTTTTGGACGGTATTACAGATGTGCGTAACTTTGGTGCGATTGCTCGTTCTGCAGAACTTATGGGCGTACATGCCATTGTTATTCCTTACAAAGGCGCGGCTCAGATTAATGGTGATGCGATTAAAACTTCGGCTGGTGCATTGACAAAATTGACGGTTTGTCGAGAAAAAAGCTTGGTTAGTACAATTGAGTATTTGAAAGTGAATGGAATTCAAGTATTTGCATCTGATTTGAAAGCAGCGAAACCTATTGCGGAATTAGATTTGACGGGACCGACAGCTTTGATTATCGGTTCAGAGAGAAATGGCGTAAGCCAACACGTTTCACGTGATGCACATGGAAACTTCATTATTCCTCAACGAGGTTCGGGGGATAGCTTTAATGTTTCGGTCGCATCAGGGATTGCACTTTATGAAGTGGATAGACAGAGAAGAGCCGCAGACGTTTAGAGTTATAAAGTTGTAGGGTTAAATAGTTGTATAGTTCTTACTGAGACAGTCCGACAACTGGCAACCGACAACGGTCAACTATTAAATTATACCAACTATTAAACAGACAGTTTGACTGTCCAAACCTTAAATAAAAAAATCATGGCTTTAAAATTAACTGCATTTTCGCGCTTATTAATTGTAGTTGCGATTGCTGTAGCTGCGTTTTTCATTGCACGCCAATTTGTTCCTGCATTGCAAAATATCGGCGGCGGTGACACTACAGAAGTAACTACTGATGCAAATTCTAATAATTCGAACACAACGAATAGCAATGCAAATAACGCTAACAACAATAGCGGAAACAATAGTAATACAAACGCGAATACAGAGACAGCTAAACCGACTAACAATAATTCTGCACCAACTTCTTTTAGCTACGTGCCTGCTGCACCGCAGAATGGTACATTGAAAGGTGTGGTGGAATTAGGAGCATCTGGTTTCAACTCTTTCATCGTGAATATCGATGCGCGTAAAAATTGGAAGTTGCAAAAAGCAGATTGGGGGAATAGCTTTGTTTATGATAAAATGGCAACGGCACGTGACATTCGCGATGGTTTGAAAGCATTTATCGGCGACATGGTTGACTACGGTGTAACAGGTAAAAACATTCACTTTGTTGTTAGTTCTGGAGCGCAGAAGGTTGATAATACATTGAAAATTATCAAAGAATTGCAAGGAATGGGTTACTTTGTAAACACTGTTACACCTGAGCAAGAAGGTCGTTATGCTTTACAAGCCAGCCTACCGAAAGAATATTACGATAACTCTTTCATGGTAGATATTGGGTCAGGAAATACAAAGATTTCTTACATCCAAAACGCACAAGTAAAAGCATTAGAAACTTACGGTGCAAAGTACTACAAGGACAATGTTGATGATAATACAGCTTTCCGCGAAGTACGCCAGATGGCAGGTAACTTGCCAGCAGGTAAGACAAAAACTTGCTTCATATTAGGTGGTGTTCCTTTTAAGTTAGCTAAGGAAGTCCGTCAAAATGATGAGCGTTATACTGTATTAAAAGCCCCAAGTGGCTATACTCCTGAAGGTGCGAAAATGACTTCTGGATTGAATATCTATAAGGCTTTGGCAGAAGGAACGAACTGTGATACTTTCGTTTTTGACTGGGAAGGTAACTTTACGATTGGCTTTTTATTGGGATTGTAGTATTGGTTGGAAGTTGGTAGTTGGAGCTTGTTAGGCTTTCGTCTCATCAACTCTGGCTAAAAAATAAAAGCATAAAATTCTTCAAAAAGGAAGCGCAACTTGAAAATTTTCAAGTTGCGCTTCTTTTTTATTAAAAAAGTCATGCAATCAGAGATTGAGTACTACCAACTTCCAACCACCAACTTTCAACTTTTCTAAAACTTCTCCGCCAAAGCTCCCTTATCTTCTGAGCCTTTACGTTTTCTTACGATTGGATTGGAAGTCATTTCCTGATAATCTTTGCGACTACGAGCTACATCTATTGCCAAGAATAAAGCTTGACGGAAAGAACCCGGATTTGCCATATCTTTTCCTGCGATATCCATTCCTGTACCGTGGTCTGGTGAGGTACGAACGTGATTTAGTCCGCCAGTAAAGTTCACACCATTTCCGAATGAAAGTGCTTTAAAAGGCACTAATCCTTGGTCGTGATACATGGCGAGAATACCGTCAAATTTTCGAAATTTATTAGACCCAAAAAAGCCATCAGCAGGAAATGGTCCATAAGCCATCATTCCTTTTTTCTTGCATTCTAATACTGCTGGTCGAATAATATCAATTTCTTCCTTACCCAAAACGCCGTCGTCTCCTGCATGTGGATTTAATCCTAAGACGGCAATATTTGGTTTTTCAATACCAAAATCCATGCGTAAAGTCTTATTCATTATCTCCATTTTTTCGATAATGCGCTTTTTTGTAATCGCAGTTTTCACATCTCCTAAAGGCAAGTGATTCGTAACCAAACCAATACGCAAACCTTCATTGACCATTAACATTAGACTCTCCCCTCCTCCAAATTCTTCTGTCAGATATTCAGTATGCCCAGGGAATTCAAAACCTGACATATTCATAGCCTTCTTGTGAATCGGTGCAGTTACCAAAGCATCAATAATACCATTCTTTAAATCTGTAACGGCATAATCCAAAGACATCTGAGAGTATAAACCGCCCATATGACATACCTCACCTAACTTGATTTCCAAGTCTTCTTTCCAGCAGTTCACTACATTAATTTTTCCAATGTGAATTTTCTCTTTGTGTTGAATATTCTTGTATTGGATATCCGAAACACTCGTCAATTTTCTATGAAAATCAACAACTTTCGTAGAACCGTAAATCACTGGCGTACACATATCACAAATACTGCGGTGATATAGAGATTTCAAAACTACCTCAATCCCGATTCCATTTATATCTCCGACACTGATGCCGATTTTTATTTTATTCTTTGCCACGTCTTAAAGGTTTTAAAGGTTGGAAA
>CAZQTE010000171.1:0-5942 GCA_964595615.1 uncultured Saprospiraceae bacterium | reverse complement strand
ATTCTAACTGTTTCAAACCTACTTTAACAAAAAAGGACTTGATAATTACTCATCAAGTCCTTTCTTTTATAAATTCTACGAAAAAGATAATCTCGTCTAATAATTCACAGTCTGTCAACTAACAACTGTCAACCATCAACTAATATTATCTCTTAGCTAATTTCTGTTTAACTTCTACAATCTCGTATGCCTCGATTGTATCGCCAACTTTAATATCATTGAAGTTTTTGATAGTCAAACCACATTCCATGCGGTTACCAACTTCCTTGACATCATCTTTGTAACGTTTCAATGAAGAAATCTCTCCTTTTACGCCCTCTTTGACTGGATAGACAACGATACCGTCGCGTACCAATCGGATGTAATTGTTGCGGAAGATTTTTCCGTCTGTAACGAAACAACCTGCAATTGTACCAATTTTCGAGATTTTGTAAGTCTCACGGACTTCCATGTTACCTGTAACTTTCTCTTCTTTGGTTGGCTCCAACATACCCTCAATCGCCGAACGGATTTCATCAATCGCTTCGTAGATAACGGAGTAAGTTCTGATTTGAACGCCTTCACGGTCTGCCAATTGACGGGCAGTGTTTGAAGGACGAACTTGGAAACCAATAACAATCGCGTCAGATGCCGATGCTAACAAGATATCCGAGTCAATAATTTGACCAACAGCCTTGTGAATAACATTTACCTGTACAGACTCAATAGATTGTTTGATTAAACTATCTGCCAATGCCTCTACGGAACCGTCCACATCACCCTTGACAATTAAGTTCAACTCCTTAAAGCTGTCTAATGCCAAACGACGTCCGATTTCCTCTAAACTAATACGTTTAGTTGCACGGTTAGACTGCTCACGCGAGATTTGCGCGCGGTGGTTAGCAACTGTTTTTGCTTCTTGTTCTGTCTCTGCAATTTTCAAAGCTTCCCCTGCTTGAGGTGCACCATCCAATCCTAAGACAAGAACAGGTGTACCTGGTCCTGCTTCTTTAACGCGTTTGTTACGCTCATTAAACATGGCTTTCACCTTACCGAAGTGGCTACCTGCTACCATTGGGTCTCCCACACGCAATGTACCTGCGGTAATCAAAGTTTTCGTAGCATAACCACGACCTTTTTCCAATGATGCTTCCAATACAGTACCAACTGCACGACGGTCAGGATTCGCTTTCAACTCTAAAAGTTCAGCTTCTAAGAGTACTTTTTCTAATAATTCCTCGATACCAATACCTTTGGTTGCAGAAATATCTTGAGACTGGTATTTACCTCCCCAATCCTCTACTAAGTAGTTCATTTGAGCAAGGTCACCTTTGATTTTCTCTGGGTTTGCACCGTCTTTATCAATCTTGTTGATTGCAAAAATCATCGGAACACCAGCTGCCTCAGCGTGACTGATTGCTTCTTTTGTTTGAGGCATGATACTATCATCAGCAGAAATAATGATGATAGCAATATCTGTTACTTTCGCACCACGTGCACGCATCGCCGTAAAGGCTTCGTGACCAGGTGTATCTAAGAATGTAATCTCTTTCCCATCTTCTAAAGTTACCTCGTATGCACCAATGTGCTGCGTGATACCCCCAGCCTCTCCAGCTACTACTGTTGACTCGCGGATATAATCCAAAAGTGATGTCTTACCGTGGTCAACGTGTCCCATTACTGTGACAATCGGTGCGCGTGGCAATAAATCTTCTTCTGCATCTTCTATCTCTGCAACGTCCATTCCTACCTCTTCGACAGTGGTGAATTCTACCTCACGGTCAAATTCTGCTGCTACCATCTCGATAACTTCGGCGTCCAAACGCTGATTTATCGATACAATGACGCCCATATTCATACAAGCCATGATGACTTCAGTAACTTGGACATCTAACAAGTTTGCCAATTCCTGTACGGAGACAAACTCTGTTAATTGTAATTTTTCGCTGAAGTTTTCAGCTTCTATGGCTTCTTGACGCTCGCGGATACGCTCGCGATTACCTCTCTTTATCTTTTGACGACGACGTTTGCTCCCCGAAAGGCGCGCCATTGTTGCCTTGATTTTATCTTCAATCTCTTTTGCACTGACTTCCTTAACATCTGAGCGTCCGCGTCCTCCTGAGGTACGTCCACCTGAGGTACGTCCACGTCCTCCTGAAGTACGACCGCCGCCACTTGTACGACCACCTGATGTGCGACTTCCGCCACCACCAGAGGTACGTGGTCCACCGCCACCTGAAGTACGTGCTCCTCCGGTAGAATTTCCAGAAGAATTTCCGCCGCCACTACTTCTTTGTCCTTGTCCACCGCCTTCACCTGATGTGCGACGACGACGACGACGACGATTTCCAGAGCCACTACCATCGCTTGATGCTACAGGAGCGCCTTTCTTGTCGTCTTTTTTCTTTTTCCCACGAGAAGACTCGATATTGGCAAGGTTGATTTTACCTTTAATTTTAAGACCACGTAATTCAGGTGCTTCTGCACGAATAACGCCTTTGTCTTTATTCGCCACTTCAGGAGTTGGAGGCGTTGCACCTTCAACTTTTTCTGCTGGCACATTAGGTGCTGCAGGAGCGGCATCTGCTTTTGGTGCTGCTTTTTCTGCTGGCTTTGGTGCCTGAGCTTCTGGCTTCACTTCTTTTTTAACCTCTGGCTTAGGAGCTGGTGCTTTAGGAGCTTTTTCTTTAGCTACTGGTGGCACTACTTTTTCTTCCTTCGCTTTTGGAGCAGGCGCTTTAGCAGTTGCTTCCTTAGTAGGAGTTGCTTTTTCTTTTTTCTTACCTACATTGTCCAAATTGATTTTTCCCTTGATTTTTAAACCAAAGTTACCATTTGAATTATCAATGCGAGTAGAGTCTTTCTTCTCTTCTACAACTGGTGCAGGAGGAGGAGTTGGAGCTACAGGAGGAGTTGGTTCTGCTTTCTTGGCTTCTACAACCACTGGTTCAGGAGCAGCAGGTGCTGCTGGTGGAGGTGTAGCTGCGACCTTTTTAGGTGCTGGAGGTGGAGGTGGTGTAGCAGAAATCGTTGTAATCCCAGCATTTGGCTTGAGGGTTACAGTTTCCCGTTTTTTCTCGGGTTGATTTTCCTTCTTGAGTTGCTCAGCTTTTTCTTTGACAGCAAGGTCTTTCGAATACTCTTTCAACAGAGCACCGTACATAGAGTCGTCTACCTTCGCCGTAGGTTTGTTCTCGATGTCAAATCCATTTTGCACGAGATATTCTACGAGGGTGCCGGTACCGACATTAAACTCCTTTGCTACCTTTACGAGACGTTTCGCCATTCAGTAATTAATTGTTTTTTAGCGGCAAAATTTTGTCTGAGTCTGAATAATTAATAAATATGACTCTATTTCTCACCACCTGCTTTTTTCGAGAGCACAAAGATAGGGTTAATGTTTGATTGTTAAGCACTTAATTGGCTTTACTTTACGATTCTTACCCCTTTTGCGCGTGTTTTGGTTAATGTGTTATTGATTATTGGTTAATTTTTTGGTTTTATTCCTGTAAAATGACAAACAACAGTAAAATGTAACCAATAACATAATAAGCAATTCAACAGACACACGAAATGCCGAATGACTTGAATCCTGTCATTCGGCACTACGGTGCTTACTATTGTTCAGCTCTTTGAAATCAGGTACGCTTACCCAATTTCGGCAAATTATATTAGATTTTATTGTCTAAAAAATCATTGTACAATTTTAGTTTTTGAAATGAAATTATTTATTTAAAATTTCATCTCGGTTAAAGAGCTGATTTCAAGTTGGTAGTTGGTGGTTGTTAGTTGGTAGGATTACCGTACGGCACTACCAACTAACAACTTCCAACCAACAACTAATTTTTATTCTTCGAACTCAGAAGCTAAGAGTGTCATCACATTCTGAATAGTTACATCTTCCAAATCAGTACGACGTACTAATTCTTCTACGCTTAATTCAAGAACGCTTCTTGCAGAGTCACAACCGATACGTTTGAACTCAGCAATTACCCATGCTTCGATTTCATCGCTAAACTCGTCTAAGTCAACATCTTCGAGAGAGTTGTTATCAGAGTTACGGTAAACGTCAATCTCGTAGCCAGTTAATTTACTTGCTAATTTGATATTCGTTCCACCTTTTCCAATCGCAAGAGAAACTTGGTCTGCTTCTAAATAAACTGAAGCACGTTTTTCTTCGACATTTAACTCAATATTGGTTACTCGTGCTGGCGTTAATGCCCGCTGAATAAACAAATTTTCGTTATTTGTATAATTGATGATGTCGATGTTTTCGTTACGTAACTCACGAACGATACCGTGAATACGTGAACCTTTCATACCTACACACGCCCCTACTGGGTCGATGCGCTCATCATAACTTTCTACCGCTACTTTCGCACGCTCACCTGGGAGACGAACAATTTTTTGGATAGTTATTAATCCATCCTCAATCTCTGGAACTTCCTGAGCTAATAGTTTCTCTAAGAAAGTGCTGTCGGTACGAGACATGATAATAACTGGTGTGTTATTTTTCATCTCTACTTTCTTGACAACTCCGCGTATCATATCGCCTTTGCGTAGATAATCTCCGCGTATCATTTCTTGACGTGGTAATACTAATTCATTTCCAGTTACATCATCAATGATTAAGATTTCTCTTTTCAATATCTGATGAACTTCCCCTAATATCACATCACCAACGCGCTCGCTATATTTCTTGAAGATTTCGTCTTTCTCCAATTCCATAATACGTGAAATCAAAGTCTGACGGGCTGCCATAATCGCTCGGCGACCAAAGTCTTCGAGGTACAACTGCTCATAACATTCTTCACCGATTTCATAATCTTCATCAATCGAAAGTGCTTCCGAAATAGAGATTTGGCTACGGTCGTCTAATACCTCACCATCTGGGACAATCTCACGAACACGCCACAACTCTAAATCCCCTTTTTCGGTATTGACAATAACGTCAAAGTTCTCGTCCGAACCATATTTTTTCTTAATCAAGGTACGAAATACATCCTCAAGGACACGTACCATAGTTGGACGGTCAATGTCCTTTCCTGACTTAAAGTCCGAAAAAGTCTCGACTAAATTTACGCTCATTTTTATAGCATTTTATTTAGTTGGTGGTTGGTGGTTGTTAGTTGGTAGCCCTGCTTGACAATACTACCAACTAACAACTTCCAACTATCAACTACTATATAACCGTTTGAAATTAAAAATAATTCCGTTTTCTTCGTTTTTTTTCAAAATTCTCTGCTTTTGCAGAATTCTTGCACTTGCCCATACGGGTAAACTGTACAAGGCTGAAGGCTGTCGTGCCTTTGGCACTTTTTACTTCTTTGACCGCTTCTCTTTCTTCGGCTTTTTGAAACTGATTTGTACTGTTGCCTTATTGATTTGGTCAAAAGGAATTTCAGTACGTACCAACTTCTTCACATTTTTCTTCCCTACTTTTTCTTTCACTATGTCTTCGATAATAATCATCTCATCTAAGACTTCTACTAATTCTCCTTCCATTTTAACGCCTTCTGCATTCACGATGTCCATTCTACGTCCGATGTTTTTCGGATATTGGCGTTTTAAAAGTAAAGGATTCATAATGCCAGGTGAGGAAACATCTAAGGTGTACCTTTCACCTAACCAAGCTCCTTCTTCAATGAAACCTTCGAGGTAGCGACTTATTTTTTGACATTCACTAAATCTGACGCCTGTATCACTATCTACGAAAACTTCTACCTTATTGTTTGTTCCTGCTTTTATACTCACTAAAAAACAATGTTGAAAATCTTCTTCTTCATTGGTGAATAGCTTTTCTAAAAGCGCCTCTATTTTATTTTCTATCAAGTCGAGAATTAATTTTGAATGTTAAATGATGAATTATATTCAACGACAAATAAGTCTGAAAACGCAAAAGAGGGAACGCTTGACGTTCCCTCTTTTTTGAAGTGTTTCCTTATGTTGGTGCAAATGTAAGG
>CAZQTE010000170.1:0-11209 GCA_964595615.1 uncultured Saprospiraceae bacterium | reverse complement strand
CGCCAAACCATACCTCGTGCATCACGCAAAACAAAAGTATAAAAACCAGTATTTAAGCCTGATTTAACCTCAATATTCGCCTGATTGTTGACTATTTGAGAAGAAAGCATTCTACCACTCAAATCATAGATTTCCATAGAGCCTTTACCTTCAATATCCCAATCGGAACAAGAAAAAGAACTGCCAGCTGCTAATGGATTTGCAATTTTACAATCATGCAAAATGACATCAGTCGTTGATGTGCCACTTCCCGGGTCAACTACTACCTCATATTCTGACCAATAAATCTGACATCTACCATTGTAGACCCAAGTTCCATCTTGGAATAAATCAGTAGAAAATTCAGTTAAATTGTCTGCTGCATCATAAGAATATGCTGTACGGTAAGAAGGAACAAATGCATTTTCTTGAGTATTCCAAGAAGAGACCGTAACCAAAGCTTGTTCTCCTGAAGGCGTATATTCTGTTTGAGTTTGAGTTGTATTTGTCCAAGTCATTTCAGCCGCATCATAAGCTTGCTCGGTACGTAAAATATCTCTTCCATTTTCAAATTCTTTTTGAATACGAGAAGTGAAAAACCAAGCACCATTATTCAATTCGTAAGTTGTTAAAGTATCATTTCCCATTTCATCATAATAGATGAAAGTACGAGAAAGATTAGCTAAAACGCCGCTTTCATTACGCTTTTGAAATAAAACACCTTGTGTAAGTAGAGAATTTATATTGACAGAAAAGTAAAATCTATTGTCTAACACCCATGCATTATCTTCCCAAAGGTAGTTGTCCGATTGAGTTACTTTGAAATGTGTTGGATGGAAAGTATTGATAGTTTGAGAGCGATTATTCCACGTTCCATTATCCCAATTTTGGCTTATTATATCATCAAAATCATTCGCTGAAGAATTGAAGTTAAAGAGATTTTTATCCGTAAATTCCCAATTACTTTCTTGTGCTAGCCATGTTTCATCTATTGTTTCTTCTATATTGTCATTATCGTCGTAGATATATTGTTTGCGTAGAGAATTAATCCAGTTACCTTCAGTAAATTGTTGTCTTTCTTCCCGTAGGATTTGACCAGAGTATTCTGAAAATTCCAAGTTATAACTGCGTACTGTTGGAACCTCAGTACCTGCTAAGGCATCATTTGTCCAGCAGTATGTACTATCTACTCGCCACACCTCAGTGTCCACGACTAGTGCTTCCATTTCAGCATCATATTGTCTTTGAAAAAGAGATTGTAAATCAACTTCTTGTGCTTGAGCACTTAAAAGACAAAAGCCCATTAAAAGAATACTTGTAGTAAAAAATTTCATAGATTTTGTTGTTTGAAAGGGGAGAATGAATGTTTTTCAGGGAGAATAGTTGCTGCAAAATATTTCATTGCGGACTATAAAGATACGGGCATTGTTGCTCTTTTCAAAACGGATATTGACTCAAACTTCTACTCTTGGAATTACTGAGTTATTTTACTAATATTTAATGGATTGAATGTTAGGGAGAGAATGAGATTTTGATATGAATTTTCCGTTATTTTTTTTTGAATATATGTTTTGATGAGTTGTGTTTTTTAGAGATGTTTTCTAAATGGAACGTTACTTTTCATTGTGCTCAAATAGGACATACTTTGTTTTCTAATTTCCTACTCCTCGACTTAATTGGATTAATTTTTCTGATACGAGAAATATACCTGACTTTGTATTAGGGCAGTCATATTCATATTTTCTGTTGATATAATAATTTGAAGAACCTGGGAAATATTCTAAAAAATAGGAGTCGCCGTGACAGAAACTTCTATTGTCTTCAGTGTAGACTGTATGCAATAAATCTGTTTCAGAAATTATTGCATAAAACTCTTCCCAATCTTTTCCTGAAACGTTCTTTTTTGAAGATTTTAGCAGGTTGAAACAATTTCTAGTGAAAATTTTGCCTCCAGATTTCTCTTTTGTAGGATAGATACAATTTTTGTCGAATTCAATATCATAAGTCCAAATAACTACACCTTCAGGTCTTTGTTTTCCTTCTATTAATAGTATTTGATTGTCATTACTCTTTTGTAATCTAGCAATAGAATACCTCTTATTTTCTTTCTTTTCAATGAACTCATCAAATCTCGATAGACCTAAAAATTGTATTAAGGTATCATTGTAAATTTGCTTTCTCTTTTTGTCTGTTTGATAATTATTAATAAATGTCTTAAAGTCGTAACATTCGTTTTCTTTTGGAATTCTATTTTCTCCAAAGAGTTCGATAACGGTATTTCTCTCCTCAAATAAGAATTGCCTTAATGTATCTGTATTTATAGTGCAACTACTATTGTCTTTTTTGGTTTCTACTTTAGTAGAACAAGAAGAGATTAAACCAATTAGTATTAAGGTAATTATTGCCAAACTCCTATGTCTATTCAGGTTTTTGCGGGCTAAGTCTTTCATGTTTTTTGAATTTTTCAATACCCATACTTCTCTTTCCATAGTTCCTTTAAATGCGCCCGTGTCCGCGCCTCTGCAGCATTATCCCCCGGTTCATAAAAGGTTTCTCCTGAAATCTCAGGTGGCATGAATTCCTGCTCTGCAAAATTCCCCTCATAGTTGTGTGAATACTTATAATCTTTACCATAATTCAACTCCTTCATCAATTTCGTTGGGGCATTACGGAGGGAAAGAGGAATAGGTAGATTACCCGTTTCGCGTACCTTGGCTTGCGCATTTCCAACAGCCATGTAGGAAGCATTACTTTTAGGAGAAGTAGCGAGGTAAATCGTCGCTTGAGAGAGAATAATTCGCGCTTCTGGAAAACCAATTAGCGTAGCTGCTTGAAATGCTGTAGTTGCCATTAAAAGCGCATTGGGATTAGCCAAACCAATATCTTCTGACGCAGAAATAACTAAACGACGCGCAATAAATTTAACATCTTCACCACCCTCTATCATACGGGCTAGATAATAGACTGCGGCATTGGGGTCACTGCCCCGAATAGATTTGATGAATGCAGAAATGATGTCATAATGCTGTTCTCCAGATTTATCGTAAGCCGCAATATTTTGTTGAATAATATCAGTAACGCTACGATTTGTAATCGTGAATTGCTCGCCCTTTTTTGCGAAGTTAGTCACTAGTTCTAAAACATTATACAGTTTACGACCATCCCCACCTGAAAAATGCAACAATGCATCATACTCTTCAATTTTTACGTCCAAATCTCTCAAATACTCATCCTGTTTTAGTGCGACATCAATCATTTGCATCATTTCCTCTTTTGATAAATGTTGCAAAATATAAACCTGTGAACGAGAGAGTAGGGCAGAGATAACTTCAAAAGAAGGATTTTCTGTTGTCGCACCGATGAGTGTGACTATCCCTTTTTCTACTGCACCTAGGAGTGAATCTTGTTGGGATTTACTAAAACGGTGAATCTCATCAATGAAAAGGATAGGATTGGGAGCATTGAAAAAGCGATTTGACTGTGCTTTTTGAATGGTCTCCCGAATATCTTTGACGCCAGAGTTGATGGCAGACAAGGCATGAAATGGACGCTCTAGTGTATTGGCAATAATACCCGCAAGGGTAGTTTTTCCTACACCTGGAGGTCCCCAAAGAATGAAACTTGGTATTTTACCATTTTCAATGGCTTGACGCAAAACAGCTCCTTGACCGACCAAATGTTTTTGGCCGATATAATTGTCAAGTGACTTTGGACGCATGCGTTCTGCTAATGGTTGCATTTTGTTGTGAGTTATTCTATTAAGTAATAGGACACAATAATTTACACGTTAAAACAGGACAATTTTCCGCCTGATTTCACTTTGAAAATCCTTAAAGACCGCAGGGTATTGGCGGTTTTCAGAGCCAAATCAGACAAAAAATATTCTCTGTTTTAACATCCAAATAATTATGTCCTACTACTTAACTTTCGCTTGTTGTTATCAAATAACTAGAACTTATACTCAATTCTAAAAGTCCATTGATATGGACGAATATCTTGCACACAGTTCACCAATACCGCATTGGCATCAAGTATTGACCGAGTATGATAAAGGGTAGCTCCCCAATGTCTAGTCCAAAAGTAGCTCGCACCAAGCAACCAGCTTACATCGTTTTCACGAAAGTCGTCTAAACATTCATTTAACAACCTACCGCCTTCTTGTGAACTTTGAATTAAACGACCATAAGCTAAGCCACCAGTAAAGTGCATCTTGTAAAAGCCATCATCTTCATTGTACCAATCTTTAAAAGTGTAAGTAACAGGAACCATGATGTAGTCCGTCTTAATTTTAAATGGTTCATCACCTAATGCAGGTCTATTACGGCTACCTCGTTGGTCATATAGAATACCAATGCCCATATCTGTACGAAAGCCCAGGCGGATAGATGCTTTTAGTCCACCATGTAAGCCAATTTTATTAAAACCACCATCTCCATCGCCTGTCATTTGCGAGATGTTTGCACCTACTACAGCACTTGCTCCAAAAATAGATTGAGCCTTAAGATTTTGACTGCAAACTAGGAATAATGCAGTAAAGAGTAATATTTGTATTGTTTTCATAAGCTTTATAATTTAGTAAAAGTTGTTAAATCACTTTTACTTAGACATTGTTGTAGAGTCGAGTAATTAACTATTTTCTAATTTTTCTATTAATTCCTCTAAATCCCATGCTTTTTCGATGGAAAATTCACCAATTTTAGTTCTACATAATTTTGTCAGGTGTCCTCCCGAGTCTAATTCTTTCCCAAAATCATGAGCGATAGAACGGATATAAGTGCCTTTTGAACATTTAATGAGAAAATCTACCTCTGGCATTTTTATTTGCGTCAAATCAAATTGATAAATGCTAACAGGACGTGGTTTTACCTCAATCATAATACCTTTCCGTGCACGTTTGTAGAGAGGTTGACCATCCACTTTTATCGCTGAAAACATTGGAGGTAGCTGTTCGATATCTCCTGTCAGAGAAGTTCGTACCGCTTCCATCTTTTCAGTGTTTATGTGGTCTATTGGAAAAATATGGTCAGGTTCTGTCTCCGCATCATAAGAAGGAGTTGATGCCCCGAGTTTAATCGTTCCTGTGTATTCTTTTTCCATACCTTGAAACTCATTGATGCGCTTAGTAAATTTTCCTGTGCAAATAATGAGTAAGCCAGTAGCTAATGGATCCAATGTGCCCGCATGTCCGACTTTAATTTTCTTTATTCCTAAACGCTTTTTTAGGCGATGGCGTATTTTGTTAACGACATCAAAAGATGTCCATGTTAAAGGTTTATTTACCAATAAAACTGTTCCTGCCAAGAAATCAGCAGAATCAATATTGCTAGTAGGTTGAGGAAGCGGAACGTCCATATTAAATTTAGAAATGATAGTCTGTGATTAAGATAATACAAAGGTACTAAAAATGAGAATTTTGTCAATGTTAAGTTAATGAATGCTGCTAAGAATTGATTGAAATGAGTCTTTGTATGATAATATACCTTCTAGTGTGAAAAGTTAAACAAAAAGTAAAATGCATATTTTTTGTTTAACGTTTATCTTGTTTTGGGCATTTATCTACCTGTTTGAAGGTATGATTTTAATTTTAATAGTATGAAAAATGGCGTTTTTGTGAGGTTTTTAATGATAAAAAATAATTCTTTCAAAAAATATTGAAACTTTAATAAGTTTAAATATTTTTATAAGTTACTGATAATCAGTATTTTATTGAGGTATGAAATTATTTCAGACTCCAAAAAAGGAGCAATACTTATAATTTTACGGTTTTTTTGTTGAATGTTTTATACCTTTGTTTAAACAAAACGCGATAATTCAACTTTTATCACCAAAAATTTATAAGATGTTAGACACGACTGTACCTACAATGATGCCCGCAAGAGATTTTGAGAATAAGTTTTATACTATGACTAGTGTTTTAAATGCTTTTGCATATAATTTGACTAAAAATGTTGAAGATGCAAAAGACTTATATCAAGAGACCGCTTTTCGTGCAATGACAAATCGTGATAAATTTCGCATGGGAACCAACTTTAAGGCTTGGACATTTACGATTATGAAAAATATCTTCATTAATAATTATCGTAAGAAAATGAAAGCCAATACAATTGTTGACTCTACTGAGAATATGTTCTATTTAAATTCAGGTAAAGAAACTATTAGTAATGGTGGGGAAGGAAATATTATGATGAAAGAATTATCAGGAATGATTGAGAAGTTAGATGATAGTATCAAAATTCCATTTATGATGCATTATCGTGGATACAAGTATCAAGAAATCGCAGACCACTTTCAGTTGCCATTAGGTACTATAAAGAGTCGTATTTTCTTTGCGAGAAAAGAATTAAAAGAACTAATAAACAAGCGTTACGACAATATAGGGGAGTTAAGAAACCAGCGCAAGGCAGCGGTTTAAAAATGAGTTATATTTTAAATATTAAGGTTTCATAACATGAAAGACTCTCTTTCTTATAGATAACCCGATAGTGTTTAAAATAAATAGTGAGATTCATAATTAAAAAAACGGCAATCGATAATATTTCGATTGCCGTTTCTGTTTGGATTTAGGGAGTTATTCTCTTGTGTAATCCGCCCAGCCCATTACTTCTAATCGTTCGTATTTTTTAGCGACTCCAGCCGTCATTTCTTTTTTATATTTCAACATTCTCTTTTGGACTTTTTTATCCGAGGCACCAATGATTTGTGCCGCTAAAATTCCCGCATTTTTTGCCGCATTTAAAGCTACTGTCGCGACAGGAACACCATTTGGCATCTGCAAAATAGACAACATACTGTCCCAGCCGTCAATAGAATTTGAAGATTTTACAGGAACACCAATTACTGGCAGTGGCGTCAAAGAGGCAACCATGCCTGGTAAGTGTGCCGCACCACCTGCGCCTGCGATTATGACTTTTATCCCTCGCTTGTGGGCTTTTTGTGCGAACTTGAACATGCGCTCAGGCGTACGGTGAGCTGATACGATAGTGAGTTCAAATGCAATTTTTTGACTTTCTAAAAATTCGGCAGCAGCGCGCATTACTGGTAAATCGCTGTCCGAACCCATGATAATGCTGACAATTGGCTTCATAAATGATGACTTAATTGATAAATGGAAATTGAAGCGCGAATTTGGCTGTTTTTTTCCGCTTATTGGTGTTTTTTGGTGGAAAAGTTGTAAAGTTGTAGAGTTTTAAAGTTGTATGGTTTTAGAAAAAATGACTTGATATGTTAAGTACACAAATTTTGATAGGTTTAGTTGCTGTTATTTCTGTAGGTGTAATTACTTTTTTCGCGCTGCGAGGCAAACGAAAAAAGGGTATTCCCGAAGTTGTTATTGATGAAATCCGCCGTACTTTATGGGAGAAAGGGAGCACGCCGACTAATTTTCGGATGATGAGTATTACGGATGGTTTTAAGCATTTTGGCATAGCAGCAATGCCAAATGCCGCTTACCAAGATAATTATTTTGTAGAAGTAACAGCAACGAATGAGAATGGGCAAGAGGAAGTTCATTTAGCTCACATCACATTAGCCTTCGAAAAAGATGTCATCGAGTCAAAATATAAGGTTAGCTTAAAATAAATGATGCTTTATGCAATCGGTTGGTAAAGTTTGACATTAATTACTCAAATGGTGACTTTGAGTCACCTTTTGAGTAGCGTCCTATGATTTGCCAGCCAATAATCAATAATCAATAACCAATAACCAACTTAAACAGGCAAAGAAAACCAAAACTCCGTCCCCGTTCCCAAATTACTCTTAACTTGTAAATCAGCATCATGTATCTCCATGATTTTTTTAGCAATTGCTAAGCCCAAACCCGCGCCATTACTCTTCTCTGCTGACTTTTTTGCTTGATGATAACGCTCAAAAATATGAGGTAATTCTTCCGCAGAGATGCCATTTCCTGTATCTGCAACACAGACTTCAATTGCTTTTTGCCTTTGCTTTACACGTATTTTTATTGTCCCTTTTTCAGGTGTAAATTTCAAGGCATTATCCATTAAATTTTGCATAACACGCTCAATTAGAGCAATATCTGCATTTACCAAAGGCAAATCTTTTTCAATATCTGCAAACATTGAAATCTCTTTTTCTTCTGCTAATATCTGATATTTTGCAGCAACATCCTGTGCTAAATCTGCTAAGGAAAATGGCTCTTTTTTCGGTTTTATCTGTTGTGCTTCCAATTTTGAATATTCAAACAATTGAGAAACTAAGTTTGATAAATTTTTAGCCGAATTGAGCACAATATTTAAGTAGTGCGTTCGCTTTTCCACAGCCAGAGACTCGCCTTTCATCAATAAAGTCTCCACGTAGCCTTGCATAATACTCAGAGGCGTTCTCAAATCATGCGACACATTTGCAATCAAATCACGACGCAATTGTTCCACAGACTGAATACTTTTAATATTTCCTTCAATCTGTGTCGCCATTTCATTAAAAGTATCACCCAATAAGACAAAATCGCCTTTATCTTCATCCTTTATGCGGGCAGAATAATCTCCTTGTTTAAATTTTTCAGCAGTATCGATGATATTACCCAAATTACGCGTGACAACCCAATTGGCTAACAAACCCACTCCTAATGCGCCCAAAAGTGCAAAAGCAAAGGCAATTCCCCCGATACGAGGCACTAAAGCCAGTAAAGCTTTAGAACTTACAGAAGATTGCTGCTGACTACTCATTAAAATATAGATATAACTCCCCGAAAGCGCATTTTTCTTCACCTTCGCTGCGGTAAAAGGCAATTCACACTTATAATCCTTCGGGTCATTTCCCAGTAGAAAAGGCTTTTCCTCTTTCGAAGCATTAATAAAAGTGTGTACAGGAGACAAATCGACTCTTTCTCGGGCAACAACCTCCTTATTCTTATCTGTCAATAGAATTCTTCCTTCTTCATTCAAAAAATAAACTTCTACATGTGGATTAGCTTCATTAATAATGCGTAAAAACTTAGCAATTTCTGTAGTATCAGCCCCATTTTTCGTCATATCTTCCACCGCCATACTCGCATAACTCGCCAAACCAGCATACAACTGCTGATTCGTTTCTTGATAAAATGCTTTTGAAATATAAACCGTGATTATAACATAAGCCACGCCCAAAACCACAAGGACGGACATGAGAATGATTGATATTTTACGAAAAAATCTATTAGAAGTGTTTTTTGACATTATTTTTAAGACGTTAGATGTTGGACATTAGATATTAGAATATGAAGCCTTAGGAAGACAGAAGTCTAAAATCTAAAATCTTCCTACAATTCTTCATTAAAGCGATACCCGACGCCCCAAGTCGTCAGAATATAAATAGGTTTAGAAACATCTGGCTCAATCTTGGCGCGCAGACGATTGATATGTGAATTCACCGTATGCTCAAAACCGTCAAAATCATATCCCCAAACCAAATTAAGCAAACGCGAACGGTCATAACTCCGACCAGGGTGCGAAGCTAAGAGATTCAGTAATTCAAATTCTTTTGGACTCAATTCGACTCTTTTATCGGCGATAGTCACTTTATGTTCTTCGGGGTCAATGCATAAATCTCCATAACATAGCGCACCAGTTGCAGGTGTTTGTTGCTGTACGGATAATTCTGAACGTCGAAAAATCGCTTTTACCCGGGCGATAAACTCGCGAATACTAAAGGGTTTTGTCAAATAATCATCTGCACCCAATTCTAAGCCCAAGACCTTATCAATTTCCTCAGATTTAGCCGTCAACATCAAAACGGGTGTATTTACTTTATTCATGCGCATCTGTCGCAGTACTTCCGTTCCTTCCATACCAGGCAGCATCACATCCAAGATGATGAGATTTTGCTCACCTTCCAATGCTTTCTTCAAACCTTCTGTACCTGTCGAAGCTGTAGATAAATCACAACCGAGGTCACTGAGATGAATTTCCAGTAACTCGACGATATTTGGGTCATCTTCTATAATGAGTACATTTTTCATGTCTGAAGTTTTCTGAAGCGGACTTTCTTCCGAAATAGAATTAGCAATAATAGTCATTTGAATAAATTTTCTTCAAATTTCCGCTTTAACTATCACAAATTTATCACAAAAGGACTTAACAAGTGTGAACTTTGTCAATTTATCGAAAAATAGCTTATTAAATGATGTCTGCTGACGGACTAAAAGAGCGGTGAAAGTGCTAAGAAAGTGTTATCAAATTTTAAAGCTAGAGGATTTGTGATGATTTTAAATGACTGATAATGAGTTGTTTATGTTTAATTTTTGATGTAGAAAGAATACACTGTGATATTCTTGTGATATTTTCGTGATTTGGCGGTAATGTCTTGACGGTAACTTTGTGGTGTGAAAAGTAAAAAAGAATAAAAGCTTTTCTTGAAAATCTATAAAGCTCTATAATTTACCTGTAATTATTTATTATTTAACCGCGACATTTGCCGCACTAAAAAAATGAGATATGAGACCGACTGTGATTTCTTCCAACCAAGACCAATTTCAATTATTACAAGAAATGGCATCTATTGATAAAAACTTATACACAATAAAAAATGCAAAGAAAGGAGATTATATCTATTTGCCAGATGAGCGTTCTGATAAAATTTTCTTTTTAAAAAGAGGTCGTATTACAACAGGAACATTTTCTGACGAAGGAAAAATAATGGCAAAAGGAATGGTCTTAGCAGGTTCATTTTTTGGAGAGTTGGGATTAATAGGAGAGGAGATACGCAATGATTTTTCTATTGCGAAAGATGAGTCAGAAGTATGGATTTTTGCTTTAGCAGATATGCGTAGAATATTGAGAAACCGTCCGAGTTTATATATGCATCTTATTGGTTCTATGGGGCAGAGATTGATGAAGGCAGAGAAGAGATTAGAAAGTATGGTTTTCAAAAATTCACGTACGCGCATCGTAGAGTTTTTGCATAGCTTAGGCGCAGAACAAGGTCAACGTGTTGGTTATGAGACACTTGTACGTAATTTCTTTACACACCAAGAGATAGCGGACTTAACAGGCACAAGCCGTCAGACGGTTACAACAACTTTAAATGAGTTGCGGAATCAAAATATTATTACTTTTAATCGTCGTCGTTTGTTGATACGTGATTTGAGTGATTTGTATAAAGCTGCGTGTTAAATTAAAAGGAAAAAATTTCTTGTTAAGGTGTTATTGTATGCCATATCTCCCAAGGATATGGCATATTTTATTTTGTAACCACCCAACAATAAAAGAAGAGGGAATTGAAAAAAGTTCTTTGA
>CAZQTE010000169.1:0-11222 GCA_964595615.1 uncultured Saprospiraceae bacterium | reverse complement strand
TTAAAACCTAATCTCCTAAGTATTTTAAACCTTCGTTATGTAATTTTTCTACTAGTTCAATCAATAATTTAGGTTTTAATGCCTGCCAGTTCACATCATTAAAAATACCACCAAAGTTAAGGTATTGGTGTAGACGCGTGTCTTTTACTTCTTGTTGGACATGTTCTAGTAGATTTAGCATTACAATATAGCCTTCATCTTCTTTGACATCATCCCTCCATTCCTCATAATAGTCATCATCTTCACCGTGAAAATTAAGGACATTATCACAAAGTAAAATGTATTTAAAAATGCCGTATTTAGTCATTTCATCTACGACATCTCTTTTCAAAAACATGATATCATTCGTGACTGCATCATTCCATTCTCCGATAAATTCAAATATCGCAACACCTTTATCATAATCTACGAAGATAATTTTCATATACAAAGTTGGCGAACCAAAATTATCCCATTGAGGATGAATGAAGTAATTGTATATTTTCTGAGAATATTGAAACTCGCTGTATTGTCTGCCTGCGAAAGGAGATTTTGGGTCTCTAGAAGATTCGTATTTATCACGCCAGCGAAAGTGTGGTTGGATGTCTTGCATTGATGTAAGGATGAAATTCTTAAAGAATTAATAAATATTGATAGTTTTTTTGTCAAAAGAATCTATAAAATTAACTTTTACTTATAATAACTCGAAATAGTTAAATACATTTGCGGCGAAATTAAGATTAATAAATAATGAAAAGTTAATTTTTTTAACTTCTGAGGCAGCGTTCATATATTAGGTAACGTTGGGATTAGAGATGATTTTAATAAAAAACTAGATCTAATACACTGTAAACTAAATTTCTTTGATTCTTCCGCGAGCTTCTTTTCCGCGATAGCGACGTTAAAAAAATGAACCATAGCTACGGCTATGCTTAATTTTTTTGCCTTGCTCTCACAAAAAATAAGCGACGCAAAATTTCAAATAACTTAATTTATAGTGTACTAATTAACTGCTATTATATTACTTATAACACTACAAAAGATTTATTTTGTTTTTTATTTTGAATAAATTTTAACAGACAAATAAGCATAAAAGAAGAATAGTCGAATATAGGATTAGTATAAAGCACAACGACTCAAACACCAAATTGTTATTATTTGTAAGCACATATTTACTATAATTATGTGGTTAATAATATCATTACAGTCTATCCTTTATCATGAGATAAATTCTTTCTCCTTTCCTTTCGATTAATTATAAACTGAATTTTTAAATTGAATGAGCATACACATCTCAATGTATGTTACTTCAATATTATCTTTTATTTTAATGTTCATTAAAACTGAATTAGTATGAAAAAAATTTCACTAGTTTTGACACTCGTGTTGTTTAGCGTCGCTACGATGTTGGCACAACGTAATGTCACAGGATTGGTATCTGATGAAAGCGGAGAGGCACTTATTGGTGCATCCGTTTTAGTTACAGGTACTTCCACAGGAACAGTCACTGACATTGACGGGAAATATTCCCTTAGTGTACCAGCAGACGGAAAATCTTTAACAGTTAGCTATACAGGTTATGCAAATCAAGTTGTAGAACTTGGTGCATCAAATGTAGTTGATGTCACATTGAGTGAAGGTGTTCTTTTGAATACTGTAACTGTAAACGCATTGGGTTTAACAGTTGATCGTGACAAAGAAGGAACAACTTCTACAACCGTTGAAGGTGGTGCAGTAGTTAAGTCTGGAGAAACGGGTGTTTTACAAGGATTAGCAGGTAAATCATCTGGTGTATCTATTACTAAAAATACAGGTGACCCAGGAGCTGGTGCTTATATCCAGATTCGTGGACAATCAACAATTACAGGTAACTTACAACCACTTATCGTAGTGGATGGTATGCCAATGTTTAACTCTTCTATTAATACAGAAGATAATACAGCAGGTGTTGTTGAGCAGTCTCGTATCAATGATATTAACCCTGATGATATTGCATCTGTTGAAGTACTAAAAGGTGCAGCAGCAGCAACAGTGTGGGGTACACGTGCGAGTAACGGTGTTATCATTATTACTACTAAAAAAGGTAAAGCAGGAGCTAAGAAATTTAATGTTGGTTTCCGTTCTACTTACTCTTTAGATAAAGTATCTATTGAGCATGATTTGCAAGATCGTTGGGGACAAGGTGTTTCTGGAAATTGGATTGCAAACAATGCACTTTCTTGGGGTGACTTTATTGATGACCGTTCTGGAGGAGCAGATGTTGTCGACCAAACGGGTGAATTTTTCACAGGTACAGATGGTACAGTTATCTATCCTATTGTAGAGAAAAATAGCAAAGAAACTTATCTACAAGAAAATCGCGACCAAGTTTTCCGTAATGGTAATTTTTGGGATAACTCTTTTAACATTAGTAGTGGAGATGAACAAGGTTCTTTCTACTTCTCTATGGCAAACTTAAACCAAGAAGGTGTTATTGCTGGTAATTCTGATTACGATCGTACAAACATCAGATTGAATGCTGAAAGAAGATTAGGTGATAAGTTTAAGGTATCGGTTAATACATCATACGCAAAGATAAACTCTAACCGTATTCAAGGAGGATCTAACTTGCAAGGTCTTTACTTAGGTTATTTACGTACGGCATCAGATGTTAATAATACAAATCATACTGGTGTTTATACAGATGCTGACGGTGTTGAATATCCTAATGCACACCGTGCTTACCGTGATTATTTAGGTAATCGTATTGGATCAGATGGTTTCCCTGTCGGTCCTATTTACAACAATCCGGGTTGGACTATCAATGAACAAGAGAACACTACAGAAGTTGATCGTGTAACGATTAATGGAGAAGCACAATGGAATCCAACATCATGGTTAAATTTCACATTGCGTTCAGGTGTAGATAATTATACAGATTATCGTTTTACAAATTACCCACGTGGTTCTGCTGTAGGTATTCAACAAGTTGAAAAACGTTTGATTACAGAACGTCAGATTAATACAGATTTCTTTGTTCGTGCTTCTAAATCTTTAGGAAGCAAAATCAATGGTAATATCTTAGTAGGCTATAACTTTAACCGTCGTGACCGTAATAATTTAGGTGGTTTGATTAATCAATTCATCTTACCTTATGCACCAGCAGATTTATCTAATGCGATTCCAAGTGCACGTTCTACATTTGATGTATTGACGACAAAAGTTATTCGTGGTGGATATTCTACTATCGGACTTGATGTAGATGATCAGTTATTTATTGATTTAAGTGGACGTGTTGATGAACCTTCTACTGTAGGTGTTTTGACTGACCGTTTTGTTTTCTATCCTTCTGCATCTGCTGCATGGCAGTTTACGCAGTTGAAAGGTTTGAAAAACAACAACGTTTTATCTTTCGGTAAATTACGCGCATCTTGGGGACAAGTAGGTGTTGAACCAAATGATCCTTATTCTACAAACACAGTTTTCATTCCATACCAAGTACAAGAAAGTTGGGGTCCTCTTTTAGATCCTGCTGCTTATGGTAATGGTGCTTACTCTCCTTCTAATCGTGCAGGTAACCCAGAATTAGGTATTGAGCGTAAGACTGAATTTGAAGTTGGAGCTGATTTACGTTTTGTTGAAAATCGTATTGGCTTAGGTGTAACTTACTATGCAAACGAAACAGTTGATGCAATTTTTGCAGTTGATGTACCTCGTTCTACTGGATTTGATGATAAATTAGCAAATGCTGGTACTATCGAGAATAAAGGTTTTGAGTTGGATCTTGATGCAACAATTATTCGTAAGAATGACCTTACTTTTAGCTTATTTGGTAATTTTACAAGAAACAGAAACTTAGTTACCGACTTACAAGGTGTTGAGTCTATATTCTTGAATGGTTTCACTGGGTCTTCTTCTCGTGCTGTAGAAGGTCAACCATTAGGTACTCTTTGGGGTGGTAAATTTGCAGTTGATGAGGCAGGTAATAAAATCTTGGATGAAAACGGTTATCCAACTGTAGCTGCTGAAGAAGGTGTCTTAGGAGACCCTAATCCAGATTTCCGTGCAGGATTAGGTGGAGATTTACGTTGGAAAGGCTTTGGTTTGAACTTCTTGTTTGAAACAGCTCAAGGTCAAGATATGTGGTACGGTACTGAAGGTGTATTACGTTATTTCGGTCGTTCTACAGAAACTGATGCATTTGAATTATTCACAGAAGACCAAATGCGTAACACTGTTAACTACTCAGGTGCTGACCTTTACTCTTACTATGTAGAAGGTAGTGGAATGGAGCCACAAGCAGACGGAACTTACCGTGTACGTGGTAAATTCGAAGACTTTGGTGGTGGAGATGTATTCTTGGATCAAGAGTACTACTTAGACATCGGTGGTGGATTTGGTGCAGTAGGAGAGCAATTTGTTAAAGATGCATCTTGGACACGTTTACGTGAAGTAACTTTGTCTTATATGTTGAACAACAAAGCATTTCAAGAAAGAACAAAATTGGGTAATATTGAATTTAGCGTAACAGGTCGTAACTTGTTTATTGCTACAGATGCAGACGGAGTTGACCCAGACTTGAACTTGACAGGTGCAACTAATGGACGTGGATTGGATTACTTTACTAATCCTGGTACTCGTTCTTACTTGTTTACTATCAAAGTGAACTACTAATCAACAATTAAATATTGTTGAATAAAAACTAATTCGGTTATCGGTCGGATGATTAATTATCCGACCGCTTTTACCGAATAATCTAAATTAGAAGTTAAAATTTTTTTATATATTATGAAGAATTTTCTAAAATTTTCTTTGTTAGCTTTTGTAGCCTTCGGCTTCTTCTCTTGTGAAGACTTGCGTGAAGAGTTTAATGAAGTTAATCCAAATGACCCAACGGACGCTCCTGCGAATATTATGATTCCTGGAGTTGTAACGGGGACACAATTTTTTCACAGTGCAGAGTCTGCACGTACTGCAAGTATGTGGGCTGGTTACTTTACAGGTTCTGATCGTCAGTATATTTCTTACCAGAATTATAATGTAACAGCGGGTGATTTTGACTCTCCATGGTCAGTTTTGTATACAGATATTTTTGATGTCGCTGAAATAGTAAAACAGAAAGCAGCAGAAGCAAATCAGAAAACTATTCAAGGTGTCGCAGCTATTTGTCAAGCACATGCTATGGGTACTGCAGCTGATTTGTGGGGAGATATTCCTTTCTCTGAAGCAGGTGATCCTGTTGGGTTTCCTGAGCCAACATATGATGCACAATCATCAGTATATGCAAGTGTTCAATCTTTATTGGACGAAGGTATTGCTAATGCAGCAGGTTCTAATGCAAATTCAGGTTCTACATCTCTAGGAGACTGGGGTGAAGTAGCTCATACATTGAAAGCACGTAATTATATGCATACAGGAGAATATCGCGAAGCTGTTGATGCAGCAGCAAATGGTATTTCTTCAGCAGCAAATGATTGGATGGGTCTTCATGATGCAAGTAACTTGTCGGCATGGAATGTTTACTATAACTTCTGTGAATTTGAGCGTAATGGTTACATGACTGCTGATGTTGCATACTTAGTTAGTTTGATTGATACTGTTCCAGGTAATGCAAGTTACCGTGGAGACGATAAAACAGATGAAGGTGCTCGTTTTGCATGGTACTATGTTAAGCAACCAGAGGTATATAGTGCATATGCAGATCCAAATACTGTAGATGGAATGTTTACACCTGGTGCGTCTTTCCCATTAGTTACTTATGTTGAGAATCAATTGATCATCGCAGAAGGTAGTGCACGTTTGGGTGAGATGGATAATGCATTGGCTGCATTAAATGCTGCACGTGCTGCTCACGATGTAAGATATGGCGCTGGTGACGGCTCAACTTACGCTGCTTATGAAATGAGTGACTTTGCTGATGACGCAGCTTTATTAGCTGAGATCATTGAAGAAAAATATATTTCAATGTTTGGTCAAATTGAAGGTTTTACTGATATGAGAAGAACGAATAATGTAATTGGAGTTCCTGTTAATATTGGCAGTGCTATTCCAGAGCGTTTCTTCTACCCACAAAGTGAGATCAACGCAAACACAAATGCACCAAGTCCAATCCCTGGACTTTTCGACCCAACTCCTATTAATCAATAAGAGTTAGTCATGCAGACATAAAAAAGGGGAATACAATTACATATTGTATTCCTCTTTTTTTATCTTTGATTGCTCGATATATATCTATATCTGGTTACATAAATAGTGTCATGTACTTACAATGTATTAAGTTCTAAAAATAAAGTTATGAAGTCTATATTAATCACCCTTTTCAGTCTGTTTTTCAGTCTAAATATTTCTGCGCAGATTCTAGATCGAATGCAAGTAGAAGAAATAAAAGATGAAGCGGTAGAAAAAGATGAAGGGGTAGAAACTGTAGAGATTGATAATAGTGATGATATCCGAAATATGTTAAATAATAATAACTTGTCTTCACGAGTAGCAGGCGGTGCTTCAGCTTACATAGGTCGAAAAAGAGCAATGGTAGGAATGGACGGTGATATTTATTTAAATAATAAATTTAGTAAAGCTTCCGTACTGACACCTGATAATAAAATTGCTTTCATAAAGGCGCGTTATCGAGTATTTGATGATCAGATAGAAATATTACAAAAAGAAGAGGAACTTATTTTGTTTAAAGATAAAGTAAAAGCCATATCTATAGACGGACAAGTATTCGTACCCCGACTAGAGTACAATAAGGAGGGTGAGTCAAAACTTGCCTGGTTTGAATTGCTGTCAGAAGGTTCTGTTAATCTTTATCAACAGTACAGCATAAGAATAAAAAGAAGTGATTACAATCCTTCATTAAATACAGGAAATAAGAATGATGAAATGCTAACAGAAAAAGCATTTTATTACAGTCTATCAACAGGCTCAAAAAGCATGAAAAAATTAAAGAAAGGAAGGTCTAATATTTTAGACGCATTAAAGAAGCGCAAAAATGCAGTTAATGAATTTGCTCGCGAAAACTCTTTGCGTTGGAGTAAACAAGAAGATTTGGTGAAATTATTTAACTTCTATAACTCAAAAGATAAAAAGTAAGCCTAATGTTGAAAAATAGATTTTATACTAAATTTGTTACTATTCATTTGCTAGTTTTTGGAATGGCAGTTACAGCCTTTTCTCAAAGTAATAGATTTGGACTTGGTTTAGGGGGAGGTTTTAATTTTTCTCAAATACAAGGGGATAAACATCAAGGATATGATAAAGTAGGAGTATCATTAGGTTTAACAGGGATAGTGAAACTTCGAAAGAATTTCAATGTAGGTCTTGAATTATTGTATAATCAGCGTGGGAGTAAATCAGGAACAGTACCACAAGAACGTATCGAATTTGGTATTCATCCATTTGATTTAAAACTGAATTATGCAGAAGTCGCTCTTTTACCCAGTTTCTTTTTCTACGAGTCATACGACGATTTTTATCGATTTCGTCTAAGCATGGGCGTCTCTTTTGCTCGATTGATTAATGCTTCTGTAGATGAAACAATCTATGTAGGAGCCATCTCTGAAGAGCCTATAGTATACGACGAAATATTAGGTGATATTTCTAAAAATGACCTTAATGCAATTGTCGGTTTGACATTTTTCTTTAGTAATCAAATAGGACTTGAGCTGAGACATGGAGTGGGATTAAAACCAATATATAGTTTTGATAACACTACTTTATTGGTATACTATCTTAGCTTGAGGGGAACTTATATCTTTTAAGTAGTAAGGGAACTTAAATCATAAGTTAATAGTGTACTCGTAACTTTCTCTCGAACTTCCTTTTATTACATTGTAATTAATTTCGATTTCTTTCTTTTCAATTGGAGTTAATAGCTCTGCTTGTTTTTCCTTTGGCAATCGAAAATGTATCTGCAAAGTTTTATGAAAAATCAATTTCCCCGCCCGATTTTTGGGCATCTCAAATTTAAATAAACTAACAATCCGTTGCGCTTCTTCATTACAGCCATTTCCTATTCCTTTTACGACCTTTATATTAAAAGTTTTACCTGTTCGGTCAATGGAGTAGCGTAAATGTACCGTACCCTCTATTTTATTATCAAGTGCTGCTTTAGGATATCTCATATTCGAAGCCACAAAAGCCCGTAATGCCTTCATTCCGCCTTTGAATGCAGGTGATTTGATAAATTTTTTCTCTTTTCTATCTTTCTTCATGACTAGGTATTCTCTTTTTTGAAAATGCTGGATTGCTAATATACGCTTTACAGGAGCCTATTGTTTTTATTAATTCGTAATCCATGTCCTCTGCATACGTTTTTCACCAATTATAATTTTGTCCATTTATTTCGATAAAATTAGCAGAAAAAAATCTACCATAAATCTAAGCAAACTATCAAAAAAACACGTACCTTTGCCGACCGTTTGGAAAAGCGGATACAATATAAATACACGATAAATTAGATTTTTAAAAATCACTCTAACACATTGTATTCATTATCAACCAGTTAGCTTGATTAAAATTAGGATTTAATATTATCATCATTTAATAAAGGAGTTTTTTTATGTTAATTATTGATGTCAAAGACGGTGAAAACATCGACCGCGTTTTAAAAAAATACAAGCGTAAATTTGAGCGTGCAGGCTTCATGAAAGAGTTGCGTCGCAGAAAGCATTTCACAAAACCATCTGTAACTCGTCGTGGTGAATTGTTGAAAGCTGCTTACAAAGCTGAGAAATACGGTACGCACTCATAATTTGTAAATATCTTGTTAAGTAAGTGGCTGTATACGTTTAAATCATTTTGAAGGTTTCAACAAAATAAATTTTCATCTATACAACTTGACATTATCTGTTGTTTGTTATACTTTAGTTGTGTATTAAATCACAACATAATTCCAAGAGTAAGAAAAAATGTTAAACCAAATTTTGTTTGGCATTTTTGAGTGAAAAATTATTATTTAGTTTTGGAAAATGAAGAAATTTAGTTTTCCATATTGATAAATAATAATATGAGGAGAGGAGTTTTTAAAAGTATTAGAAACAGAGGATGAAGCAAGCGTCATTTTTAGACTACTTACGATACGAAAAAAGATATTCGCAACATACGCTGACTGCTTATAAGTCTGACTTAGAGCAGTTCTTCGAATATATAGAAACAAAAAGTGGCCTCACTTCCGTTAAGGAGGTGGGGCATACTCATGTACGGTCATGGGGTGTGCATTTATTACAGAATAAAAATACAAGCACTCGGACTGTCACACGCAAGTTTTCTACTCTGAAGACTTATTTCAACTTCCTCCAACGTGGTGAGCACATCGAAAAAAATCCGATGTTAAAAGTTACCGCCCCCAAGGTTGGCAAACGCCTACCTGTTTATATCAAAGAAGAAAATATAAAACGCCTCTTTTCAGATGTGGAATTTGAAGAAGGTTATGCAGGCTCTCGTAATCGGATGATACTTGACCTGCTTTATAGTACAGGCATGCGTCGTGGAGAATTAACAGCTCTCCAAGTCAGTGACCTCAACTTTCATGAAAATCAAATCAAAGTATTAGGTAAGGGAAATAAGGAACGTATTATTCCTATCTCTTACGATCTCCGTAAACGTTTGCAGGCGTATCTTGAAGCGCGCACCGAAGAATATCCAGAGACAGAGTTATCTGGACTCTTCTTGACGAATAAAGGAAAAGCTATGTATTCAGGCTATATATATAATGTAGTCAAGCGATATTTATCTAAAGTGAGTACCGTAGAACAACGCAGTCCGCACGTTCTACGTCATAGTTTTGCTACACACTTGTCAGACCACGGAGCAGATTTGAATGCCGTGAAAGAACTTTTAGGACATTCGAGTTTGGCGGCGACTCAAGTTTATACGCACAATAGCATCGAAAGATTAAAAGAAATATATCAACAAGCCCATCCTAAAGGAAAAGGGACAGATAATTAGAAATCAATTTTTTCATAAAAACAAAATATGGCAAAACACCTACATTAATTTAAAAGTGTATTAAATGGAAGTTTAATGAAAAACTTAAATTTTTTTCATACTTCATATTTAAGCATCACATTTCTTTACAACCTTTAAAATTTACGACTTATGACGATTCACACAAATGCAGTAGCATTCAAAGCAGACAGTAAACTTATAGATTTCATCAATGCTAAATTGGCAAAATTAGAACAGATTTTTGATAGAATTATTGATGCCAGAGTCGTGCTCAAATTAGAAAATACAGGAAAAATTAAAGACAAAGTAGCCGAAGTTAGGGTAAATCTGCCTGGTCAAGTATTAATCGCCAAGCATTCTCAAAAAACTTTCGAAGCATCAATTGACGCAATAATTGATAATTTGAAAAGACAAATCAAGCGTTATAAAAATAAGCAGCAAGCTAAACGAAAATAAGCCTACTGCAACGACTAAATGTAAATGAGAAAATTCGCGGTAAAGCCGATTCGATTTAATACTCGAATCGGCTTTACTGTTTCTCGAACATAAGAAGAGGAGAGGTGTTTATTATATATCATCAAGAGATGAGCTAAACCATTTACAAACCACTTGCTAAATAACTTCACCTAACTTAACTATTAGCGAGCAAATTTAAAATATATGAAAATCAATATAGAAACCGTAGAATTTGATGGCAGCCAGCGTTTAAGTGCATACACAGAAAAAAAAGTCAACGGATTGACTAAATACTTTGATAGAATTATCGCAGCTGATGTCACATTAAAAGAAACATCAGACAGTAGAAATAAAAGTGAAGCGGAAATTCGCTTGAATGTACCAGGAGATACACTCTTCGCATCATCGCGTGCCGACTCTTACGAAAAGGCAATAACTGAAACTGTTAGTGCACTAGAGCGCCAAATAAAAAAATATAAAGAAAAGTTGACAACTTTTTAAAAGATGGAACTTTTTTAGACATTGAAAATGTTGTAACGGGCAAAAGGGATTTTTCAAAATTCTTTTGCCCGTTTTTTTTTGAACTTAAATTATAATTGTTTGTAATACAGAACTTGCAAAACGGGTAATTGAAAAAGAAAAGAGGATACGGAACAAAAATGAAAACTTTTTAAAAATAAATTTAAAAAGGGCTTTACTTTTCCAAAAAGAGTTCTATCTTTGCAGCCGCTAACGAAAACATAGTGAATTGAGCTAATTTCAAAAGTGAAATTCGGCATTAATATTGAAACATAATTTAATATGTACCAGCCAACATAGCTCAGCTGGTAGAGCAGCTGATTTGTAATCAGCCGGTCAGC
>CAZQTE010000168.1:0-11228 GCA_964595615.1 uncultured Saprospiraceae bacterium | reverse complement strand
TAATTAAGTAAAATCCCGAACTTTCAATTTGAAAGAGTCGGGATTTTACTTAGAATTTAATCTACATTTTTACAATCCTTTTTGTTAATCGTCGTAATCCTTGATGTTCAATTACAACAAAATAAACACCAGGGTTATATTTACGGAGGTCGACAGATTGATGTAATGTACCTGCTGGCGCTGTGATATTTTCTAAAATAACAGATTGAGCATTAACGATTCGAACGGTAGCAGGAGAGTCTAGAGCGACTAAAAAGCTAATTCGGAAATTATCTTCTGTAGGGTTAGGAAATACAGAAAACTCCATTGGATTATCTGGGATAAGTTCCGTGCTCATTATCTCAGAATTTCTTAAGTTGCCAAAAGAATCAATATATCGAATGCGGAAGAAATGTGTACCCAAAGCCATATCAGGGCAAGTATTATAATACTCATTTTGAACCTGTGTCGCACCTTCTCCGGGAAGCAAGCCAGTAACATCTGTAAATGAAATACCGTCTAAACTATGTTGAATAATGAAGAAACTTTCGCTTGCTTCAGCTTCGGTCATCCAGTGTAATTCAACTGAGTTATTGGCTAGGTCAGGCGTAAGTTCATTCATGACAAAGTTAAAGTCATCACCAGTTTCGGATTGCAAACAATCCATTTCGCCGACTTCAAAATCAATAACAATTTCACAGCTGCCCAAATCAGATACCGTAACTTGATAAACACCTGGCGCTAAATTAAATTCCTCTGCACCAGTTGCTCCATTTTCCCATAGAAAGAAGTAAGGATGAGTACCACCTTGAGGCCAAATAGAAGCACTACCATCTTCCATTAAACAGCTTGCATCTGTAACTATAGTACTTGCTGTTAATTCATCAGGATTTGAAATGACAGCTAAAAATACGGAAATACATCCTTCAGCATCACTAAGATTTAGAAGGTACTCGTCAGGTGCAAGATTATCAATATCTTCAGTCGTTTCGCCATTTGACCAAAAGTAAGAATAGGGTGGTGTACCTCCTGTTACGGTGATATTTACTGCCCCGTCTGACTCACCCATGCAACTGACATTTTGAAAATCACCTTCGTCGGCAGTAATTAAGATTTCATCTGGCACATTTGCGACAAATGGCTCAGAGATTGCCGTACATCCATTAGTATCCGTAATGGTTAAAAAGTAAGTTCCGTCTGTTAAATTATCACGATTAAGGCTAGTAGAACCATCAGACCATAGATAACTATAAGTCCCGCTACCTCCTTGTACTGCTGTAAACTCAACTGTTACAAAATCATCTGGGCAAGTAGCATCTGTTAGCTCTGCTAAATAAATAATTTCGTCTGGTTCGCCTATCGAGAATTCTACTAAGTCAGAGCATCCAAGAGCATCAAAAACTTGTAATTGATAATTGCCAGAAGGGAGTGTATTTGGTAAATCATCCAAAGATTGACCATTAAGAATATATGTGAATGGAGGTGTACCTCCTGCAAAAGACATACTGATTTGTCCGTCGTCGATACCATTACAACTTGCATCCAATGGTGTGATATTTACCGTAAGATTAATAGATGATGCTATTGAAAAAGCTTCGGAAATACTACAATTATTGGCATCTGTAACTGTTACTCCGTAATCACCACTAGCCAAGTCTGTTCGTAAAACAAAGTCTGTCAATCCATCACTCCATACAATTTGATAAGGTGGAACTCCTTGTGAAACTGTAATAGAAATCTCTCCATTATTTTCTCCACATGAAGTTGGTGTAAAAGTAGAATTCAATGCTAAATTAGCATTTCCAACAAAAGTATATGGAGTATCATCATTGTTGACAGAACACCCATTCGCATCTGTTATTGTAACGGTGTAACTACCAATTGAAACGTCATTTAAATTTTGACTTACTTCATTGTTAGACCAAAGAAAGTCGTATGGTGCAATTCCTCCTGCAACACTTAATGTTATATTTCCTAACTCGCTTTCACAAGATATACTTTGAACCAAACCAGAGAAACTAATTTCTGTTTCTGCTTGTGATATGGTGAAAGTTGTTTCTGCTGCGCATCCATTAGCATCTTGAACAGTTAGGTTATAGTCTCCTGCTACGAAAGTTGTTGGCAAGTTACTCAAATTCATACCATTGAGAACATAAGAAAATGGCTCTACTCCTCCGATAAAACTTACTGTTGCAGTTCCGTCCATTCCTCCAAAACAACTAACATCAGTTGTAGATACTGAAATGCTAAATGCTTCACCATTGTCCATTTCTACGGTATATGCTACTTCATTGACAGCTGCACATCCATTTGCATCTGTCACTGTAACAAAGTAATTTCCGCTAGGGATGTCATTCAGATTTTGAGTATTGCTATCGTTTGACCATAGAAACTGATATGGTTCTGTTCCTCCTACAACGGCGAGATTAATAGCACCTTCACCTGAGCAGCCAGCATTGCTTATTGTTGCGGATAGCTCAATTGCAGTTTGATTTCCAATACTAAAATTTACGTTTGTACTACAACCTCCTGCATCTGTTATCATCAAGGTATAGTCTCCTGCCGCATAATTAGTAGGAAGCATATCAATAGCATCTCCATTAAGAACATAGGAAAAAGGCTCTGTACCTTCTGTAATGTTGATATTGGCTGTACCATCTTCTGCATCTACACAAGTTACTGCTGTTGTAGTAACAGATACTTCTAAATCTGAACCTTCATTTGATAATGTAAATGTGGCCGTTTGACTACAGTTATTTGCATCAGTTACAGTAAGTGAGTAGTCTCCTGCAGCAAGATTATTTCCATCTCCATTGCTCCATGCTATTGTATAATTTCCATTAACATCTGGTGTGCCACCTGTAATATCTAAAGCAATATTACCATTTGCGACATTACAAGTTGGATTTACTGTTGTTGCAGTAATATTGATTTCAGATGCTTGTGAAATTGTAAATTCTTCACTGATAGAGCAGCCTGTAATATCTGTTGTTTCTAATGTGTAATTACCTGCTGATAAATTATTCAAATCAAGAACTACAGCTCCGTTGAGAGTAAAGACGTATGGTGGCGTACCATTGTTAATAATAACATTTACTGAGCCATCAGATGCTCCATTACAGGAAACATTTGTGATAGATAATTCAGTTTCTAAACTACTACTTTCTCCGATTAAAGTAAATTGTGCACTAACCACACAGTCGTTTTCATCTTTTACAGTTAAGCTATAAACACCCGCAGCTAAATTTGTACGTGTTAGGTCATTTGATAAATCATCATCCCAAATAACTGTATAATTTCCTGTACCACCAGATAATATTAATTCGATGTTACCATTATCTACTCCACAAGATGGGTTTTGAATATTTGCTTCAACTACTATTAATGGTGGTTGAGCAATGCTAAAAGGTACGCTAACTGAACACCCTTGTGCATCAACTACTTTAGCTGTATATTCTCCTGCTGAGAGGTTTGCAATTTCATTAACTTCAATACCATCTAAGCTAAGAATATAAGGTGCTGTCCCTCCTGTTATTTGAGTTGTGGCAGCACCGTCATTTCCACCATTACAAGATACATCAGTTAAAATTAGACTTAAGTCTAAATCGCTATCTTCAGGAGTTAATGTGAAGCTTTCAGAAGCCGAACATCCGTTTTCATCCGTAGCCGTAACGGAATAAATACCTGCTGCTAAATCCGTTCTATCAGTCTCCATATTTCCGTCAGACCAAAGAACAGAAATTATTCCTGTTCCGCCTGTAATTGCTAATGAAATAGATCCTGAATCATTAAAACACATTGGATTGGTAGTCGTCCCTTGAATTGTAATATCACTTCCAATTTCTTCGATAGTAAATGTAGTTTCTGCTTGACATCCATTTGCATCTGTTACACTGATGAGGTATATCCCCGCAGGAAGAGCATTTGGGGCAATTGACAGGTCATTATTGATGATAACTGCATAAGGTTCAGTACCATTTGAAACTGTGATATCAACACTTCCAGTACCAGCACAGATAGCATTTGTTGTATTGAAATCAATGATTAAATCGCTATCCTCAGGAGTTAATGTGAAGCTTTCAGAAGCCGAACATCCGTTTTCATCCGTAGCCGTAACGGAATAAATACCTGCTGCTAAATCCGTTCTATCAGTCTCCATATTTCCGTCAGACCAAAGAACAGAAATTATTCCTGTTCCGCCTGTAATTGCTAATGAAATAGATCCTGAATCATTAAAACACATTGGATTGGTAGTCGTCCCTTGAATTGTAATATCACTTCCAATTTCTTCGATAGTAAATGTAGTTTCTGCTTGACATCCATTTGCATCTGTTACACTGATGAGGTATATCCCCGCAGGAAGAGCATTTGGGGCAATTGACAGGTCATTATTGATGATAACTGCATAAGGTTCAGTACCATTTGAAACTGTGATATCAACACTTCCAGTACCAGCACAGATAGCATTTGTTGTATTGAAATCAATGATTAAATCGCTATCCTCAGGAGTTAATGTGAAGCTTTCAGAAGCCGAACATCCGTTTTCATCCGTAGCTGTAACATTGTAAACTCCTGCTGCAAGATTTTGTAAGGTAGCATCTTCAGAATTATTAAAATCCCAATTAATGCTTACCAGACCAGTATTTCCAGTTATTTCTAAATTAATGCTACCATTATTTGCCGTACAAATAGGATTAATAATTGAACCTGAAATTTCAAGCGCGCTATCACTACCTTCTATCACAAATTCTAAATCTTCCGAACAACCATTTACATCCGTAACAGATACAAGATAAGAACCTGGAGAAAGATTTGATATTTCGCTAACTTGATTACCGTCTAATTCAATACTATATGGAGCCACACCTCCTTCAATAATCACTTCTGCACTACCATCGTTCCCCTCACAACTTGCATTTGAAATATTAAGATTTACATCTAAATCTCCAGCCGACATAGTTAAAACGAAGTTTTCTTCAACAGAACAACCTGCCTCATCTGAAACTGTGACAGAATATGTTCCCTCCAGTAAATTCGTTCTATTGGTATCGGTATTACCGTCATTCCAGATTATGCTATACGCTCCAGTACCACCTGATATTGATAAATCAATGCTACCATTAGGTGATTGACAAACAGGATTAACGGTGTCTCCAATTACCGCTATGGTATTCTCAGCTCCTTCAATGAGGAATGAGACATTATCTATACATCCTTCAGCATCAGTGACAGTTAGTTCGTATGAGCCAGGAGCATAAGTTTCGGGTAATTCATCTAAAATTTCACCATTTAGATTATAACTTAAGGGAAGGACTCCAGCTACAATTGAAAGATTTACAGTCCCATTAAACAAATCGCAATCTGCTGAAGTTACAGACATAACTGTTACCTTGAAAAATTCACATTCATCTGCACATTCATCCGCATATTCAACTGTGACAATATTCGACTCTCCAATATATTCAGTACAACCCGCGCGTCGTGAACAACGTCGATAGTATGTCGTCTGTGAAATTGGTCCAGGGTCATAACTGCTTTCTGTACTACCGGGTATGGGAAACCACACCGCAGTAGCAGAATTAGGATTCTGAGTCGCTGAGATCCATATAAATTCTAAGTCTCCACTACCGCCCTCTGGTAATTCCAAGTTAATTAGAATAGCAGGGTCTGGATTATCGGCGCAGACAACTTGGTCAGCGGCAATACTGCCTGATGAGGTCACATTATCACATTGGGCGTATGAAATTTGAATAGAAAACAAAGTTATCAAGAAATGGAATAGATATTTTTTCATTGTATAGTTAGTATTTGTTTCTTATTTTCTTTTAAAAAGTAGTTTGAAAGAAAGCAAAAACGAATTATGACTAGTTAGACAAGTCGTTGAGTTAGGTCTGCTAAATCAGAGGAGGGGAAATTAAGAAACCAAGTCTGGTAAACAAAGAAAGGTCATATCTACTATGATTGTAGAAATAACTGTTTTGTTTTAAGAAATTTTACACCTTCAGAAAAGGAGTAAAACACTTTTAAAAACCAAAATAAGTTGACTTAAATTTAAGCAAACTTCCAATAAGTTAATAAGACCGAAAAAATGAATGCGCTTCGAAATGAAATATGAGCGCAAAATGTAGTTTACTCAGATTGCAAGATAAAACTAATTCTTAATCTATTAAGAACATTAAGATAAAAATTATGTGGATATACCTGATGTATGGGATGAAAATAGATATTTTTAGATTAATAATCTTATAAGTTTTCCCAAAAAAGCAATTTAGTGAAAATGAAAAATCATGATGTTATCTGATAATAACCTCTACAACAGCTTCTTCTCCTAAGTGATTGTTGACCCAACTTTTTATTTTTTCTCTCTCATAGAATAATTCATTACGTAAAGGAGCAGAATCTATGGTGATGTAAAGTCTTTTTCCAAAAATCTTAATCTCTTTGGTATAGTCATTAATGGTTGTACCCATTTTCTCTGCCCAAAGTTTTCGTATTTTAACTTTGTTAAGTTCCTTTTTATGTTTAGCTGCCTGATTTAACCATAATTTCATGGCATCTTTAATAGGCATGTCGTTGTGTCTTTCCATTATTAATCCGTGATATAGATTCAATTTTGAGTCCTTTTCCTTTCTATTTAGGTCAGAAGACTAATTCAAATAGTTTAAAAAAATAGGTAGTGGGTGAAATCGGTGGATACTCACGTGGTGACTCAAAGTCACCTTGTGAGTAAAAGCAATGCATCAGTCGTTTTTACCCACTACCAAAAAATAATCAAGCTATTCGACAAGTGAGGAATAGCTTGATTATGATATCAACGGACTAATGTTACATCTCCTTTGAATAATCCTATTTCTCCGTCAAAATATCGAACTCTTGCGGTGTAAACAAAGACTCCTGGATTGACCAATTTTCCTCGATGGTATCCGTCCCAACCCAGTCCAGGTTTGTTTGGAGGGAAGAATGTATTTTCAAATAACAGTTCACCCCAGCGTGACCAAACTTGAAAACTTTCAACCTCTGTAACTCCAATATGTGCAAAAACACTAAACTCGTCATTTACACCGTCAAAGTTAGGACTAAAAGCCGAGGGTATAAAGACTTTGCGGACTTTTATTACCTCCACGACTACCGAGTCTGCTCTAAAACATCCTGTATTTGGGTCTGTTGCAGTTAAGGTATATTGTTGAGTATTCGGAGGTGTTGATTCAGGGTCAAGACAATTTGTACAGTCCAGATTTATCTCTGGTGTCCACATTATTTCTTGTCCGAAAAGGGGCGTAACATCTCCACTTAATTGGGTAGACTCTCCTAATTGAATACTAACATCCTCGCCAGCATAAACAAAAAACTCAGGAGGTTGAGTTAAGGAAATATCGACAGGGAATAAGCAACCAACAGAGTCTAATAGATTCAGAGTATAATTACCCGCATCTAAACCTATAAAATCTGGAGAATCTTGATATTCACCGTCGTTGAGGCTAAAAGCATAAGGAGGAACTCCTCCAATAAAGTTTATTGCCGAAATTGTTCCTGAGCTATCACCTGCACACACCAAATCGGTAGAAAGACTTTCTGTCATTAATACATCTGGATTTGTTAAATCAAAATCAGTGATATACTCACACTCATCATCTGTCACCGTTAAGGTGTAAGTGCCAGAGCATAAATTGCTGATAGACAATCCACTAGCCCCTGTACTCCAAGAGTAACTTAATGCTCCAATTCCTCCATTACCCATAACAGAAACGGATGCATTACAATCATTTGAACATTCAATCGGTACAATATCTGTTTCTAAATTAAATTCTGGAAAATATTCTAAAACAGCTTCATCTGTAGATTCACAACCGTCATCACTGACCGAAACGGAATAGTTTGCTGGACTAGTAGTCGTCAATGTCGCTTCAGTACTGCCATCTGACCAAGTGTATGTGACATTGGTATTTGATCCTGTGGCATCAAAAGTATAAGGCTCACCATCACAAAGGATTACATCGGGACCAATATTAACCGTAGGTGTTTCTCCAAATAATAGTAAGGCATCATCTGAATAAGTACAGTTATTTGCATCCGTTACCGTGAGTACAAAAACGCCTTCAGAAGAGACTGTTCTTGTTGGGTTGGTATTTCCGTCTTGCCATAAATAACTAACAGCACCAGGAGTAGTTCCGTCAAAAGAGTATGTAAAAACATCACAAGCGGAAATACTATCAGGTCCAATATTGACTTCTAAGTTCAGAGGAGGATTAACTACAAATGTATCTGTACGCGCACAACTTCCGATATCTACATTTACCCAATAAGTACCTGGTGTATCAACAACTCTAGTAGAACCTGTAAAGCCATCTTGCCATAGATAAGTTGCATTTTGTACAGAAGCGTCTAAAATTAAATCTGTTCCATCACAAAATGATGTATCTCTTGAAGAATCCATGTTATCAAGAACATCTACTTGAAGATATACCGTGTCAATTTGGTTACAAGTAAATGGATTATCTACAACTAGAAAAACAGGGTAGGAGCCTGCATTTTGGTATACGTGAGAAGGATTTTCCAAAGTAGAATCAAAGCCATCTCCAAAATTCCAATAGAAACCTGTACCGTCTTGTCCAGTGTAAACAAAATCCACATTAAAAGGCGCACAACCACTTGAAGTAACGACATTTGTTCCAGACTCAATAATAACTCCAGCAGCAGTAACAGTCTCCACTTCAAAATCAATCTTAAATACACCTACATCACATGTATTACCTGGCATATCTGTTTCAAATGCATTCGCATTGGTATTCATGGCAAAGTTTCCACTATTTGTACAAGAGCAGACTGCTTGGTAAACCGTTCCACTTTTATCAAAACGACTAGTACCACCATCCACGTGATTAGCACGACCATAATATGTTCCAAAGGATAATGCTACTGCATTTGGCTCTAGAACGCCGAGATAGAATGAATTTCCGTCATTATAAAACGAACCAGAAGTTGTTGGTAAATTATCAGAAGCTCCATAACCTGAGAAGTAAATATTATTACATTTATCAACCATAAAAGCTACTGGAACAAAATCTACATTATTATTTAAAAAGTCATACCCTGCACCTCCAGGACCTTCACCAATTACTGTTGAATAAATTACTTCATCAAGGTTTGGTGAAAATGCACTAATAAATTGAGGACTACCCGCTTGTGAAGAAAAAACACCTGGAGTAATAGGCATCGAGCCAGTTGATTGACCATAAATATGGATATTTGACTCCTCATCTATATCAAGAAAATATCCATGTTCATCACCATCAGATGTCCCCCAAAATGTTCCTAGTAGTAACTCATCACCATTCTTGCTGATTTTTACAACAAAGGCATTTTCATTACCTCCTGGCCAAGTACTATTTAATGTTCCAGGAGTACTTGGAAAATCTGAATCTCCCGCAAATCCAGTTACATAAACGTTATTTTCATCATCTAAGCGCATTCCCATTGCAAAATCAGCATCTTGACCACCTAAATAAGTTGACCAGTATAATAACGATACATCACTATTCATTTTTAGGACAACAGCGTCTTGGGCTGCGGAACTAAAGTCATCAGAAAAGGTGTCATCAAATCCATTAACAACTGGAAAATCAGCTGATTGAGTACCACTACTCACATAGATATTGTTTTCTGAGTCAATAATTATTTCTCCCCTAAAATCGTCTCCATAGTTTTTATTTTGAAAAGAATTATTGATACCATCATCCTCTTGACCTCCAAGGTATGTCGAACCAACTAAAGAACTACCGTCAGACTCTAAAACAGTGATAATAATATCAGATGCTCCACCACTATTTGGTTGAAAAGCACTTTGAGTAGTAGGGTAATTGTTAGAATTACTACTACCATAGATATATAGTCGTTGGCTAAAATCAGTAATAATACTGTGCGGAAAATCTTCTCCATTTCCTCCAATATAAGTAGCATAAATTAAGTCTGTACCATTAGGATTGTATTTACTGATTACTATATCTTCTCCACCATTAAAGTCTAAATCAAATGAACCAGTTGTTGTTCCATATCCAGCTCCGAAAGCTAATCCGCCAGCATAAATATTTCCTTCAGAATCAAAGCAAGCTGTATGACCAAATACTCCGGCACTGCCACTTACATTATGTCCTGATAGAGTCGCTGCAACTACGGTCGGGTCAATGATTAATGGTAGGTTTTTATTGTAACGTCCTATGATTTCAAAACTTAACTCCTTGTCATTCAGTACATAACGTGAGGCAATTTCTTCTTCTTTACCATTAATAATCTGATAAGTATAAGGTGCTAATTCTGAAATGATAGCTACTGAAGTATACACTTTAAGCTGTCCGTCAATCAATTCTACTTTGTCTGCACCTTCATATTCCATGACGATATTTGCAGGATTAGCATGGGGGGCAAGGATGAATTCGTACTTGATTTCACTGTTCTTTCTAAAAACTCGTAAATCCGTTTTTTCGTAAATATTTTCATACAATACTTCCGCCGCAGCAGGTACATTTGATGCCCATTTTGCTTCGTCATTACCAATAAAGTAATTGTATTTTTCTTTACCCAAATTAACAGGGACAATATTTGCGTTTAGTGAATTTTTAAAATTCACATGATAAGAATGTCCTTTGATTGGTTCTGGATTTTCAGCATCTTTTAAGGCATGTAAATCACTAAGTGCATCTTGGTCATACACCTGATAGGTAAGTCTATTTTTCTCTAAAAAAAGTCCATTAAATGTTCCACTAAAACTCGTTTGGTAAAGGACGTTTTCATGCCATTGATTATCATTTCTGATGAACGAAGGCGTTTTCTTTCCAATTTCAGGCTTAACTGAATGAGTTTCTGTATCACGGGAGTGGTCATGTCCATGATGGTCATGATTGTGGTCTCCTTGCGCAAGTATATTGGCAAAGGACAACAAACAAATAACTAACAGTATACCGAGAGATTTCGAGGGTGTATGCATAGAATGTTATGGTTTTAGCAGTTTTGCCGAAATATTAAATGGCGAATATTGTCCAAGTAAATAAAAATAAATAAACTGGATTTAAATATAGGAATTAAATTTTAATAATAACGTCTTATAATATATATCAGTTTGTTTTTAACGTAAAATTTAGCTTTAAGTGTTGGTTATTTGACTTTTTTAATTGTTTTTAACAAATTAGTTTTTAGGTGATTATAAGTACTCGGACATAATTATTTCGATAATTAGAACAGAGAAAATTTTTTGA
>CAZQTE010000167.1:0-11231 GCA_964595615.1 uncultured Saprospiraceae bacterium | reverse complement strand
TGCAACGATTTTTTGAATTTCCTAGAAGAAAAAATTACTACGCATTATGGCTCAACTTATTAAATCACTTTTACTTAGTGGTCTTTTAGGGTAGGTATAAATTACAAAAAGTAGAGCAGACCGATGTTTCGGTCTGCTCTACTTTTTGTTTGATTGTTTACTGAGATACCTGAAGTAAATCCCATTCACTATTATTCAACCACTATTTTCTTAGTCCAAATCCCTGCATCGGTATATCCTTTTAAAAAGTAGATGCCTTTCGCACTTGGAGGTAGAGTTAAGGTGAAATTTACTTGGTTCTGTACAGGATAATTCTTTAGTATCCTCCCAACGGCATCTGTTAGTTCTAATTTGTTTAGCTCTGGTTGTTCGCCTAATAGTTCTATTGAGAGTATATCTTGGGCTGGATTTGGATATACTTTTACTGATAGTGGATTTGTGCTGTTTTGTTGGATGTCTTCGGTTGCTGTGAGAGTGGAATAATTGCCGTCTTCGTCGATGATTTGGATGAAACCGCAGTTGGGTTCTAGACAGCCAATGGAATCTGTGATTAGTAAGTAGGTATCTGTCTGAATTATGTTTTGCCCTGGGAGGGCGGAATCTGCTCTTCCTGTAAATACTAAATTCCCATTTGCTTGCTCATTTGCATCTCTGACAAATTTATAGGCTAATACATATCGTTGATCTATCACATACCGTTCCCAGATAGAGTTAAAATCAGCATCATAAGCCTCAATCCAACACCCTCCTCCAATGCCTGTTAAATTATTTTCAGCAGATCCAGATAGTATTATTTCTCCATTCTCTTTTATTTGAAGTCCCGTTAAAAATCTATCTTCAAGATGCCAAAGATTTTTTTCCCATACTAATTCTCCCTCTGAATTTATTTTCATAATGAAAATAGGCCATACCCAACTCTCTCCATCCTCGGGTATTGTAAAATCTCTTGCTCCAGTCAGGTAAATATTATTATCATCTAAAAGTAAACCTTCTCCTCCATAAAGTCGGTTATTCTCAGGATGACTATAACGCCAAAGCTGCTCTCCTTCTGCGTTTAATTTAATCATCACACTATAATTAAAAAAAGATCCTTCCCTGCCCGATGCATAAATGTTTCCTTGCGAATCTTCCTGCGCCCATTTTAGCTGATAATTTTGATACAAATTATCGCTAAGTTCTGTCTCCCAGACTACTTCAAAATCTTGATTTAACTTTATTAGTATAGGGTGAATCAATCCTTCCTCATCCTCGGGTAAAATGCTTGCATTCAGTAGATAACCATCCGTTAATTTAAAAATTCCAGATGAATATTCATCCTCTAAATTTTCACCATAACTAAACTCATTAATCAAGTTTCCTAGATTATTAAAAAGCATTAATTTCAAATTCTTATCTTCCTGTCCGTTGGAAGGACTACCTGAGACAATAAAACCTCCTTCGGAAGTAGCCAATAATTGTTTCCTATTTCGAGGGTCAAGACTGTCTATATGCATATCCCAAATCAATTCGCCTTCTAAGTCTGTTTTTATTAAATAGGCACATTGATTTAAACTATCATTGGTAGCTCTGCTAAGAATTAATAAAGTATCATTAATTGTTATTGTTATACTTCCTAAATCACTTCTATTATCAAAATCAAATATTTTACTTATGAAATCTTGTGATTGTAAAGGAAAAATAAAGACCAAAGAAATTATGAAAGTGAGATTACATTTCAACATTAGAATAAAATTAAAAAAGCAGTGCTATTCTCCTATTTGAGAATAGCACTGTCTTACAGGTGAACTGACTTAATTTAAGATGACGACTTTTTCTTGATGCAAAATATTATTACTGTCTTTTACTCGTAAAAAGTACAATCCAGCGTTAAGAGTTTCTACATTCAAACGTGTTTTTGAAAATTCTCCATCTGTTTCTTGGTATAATAACAATTGACCAGACATATCAAAAATTTCAATATTCACATTTTCTGCTGTAATACTTTTATCAAATAATTTTACAAAAAGTAATTTGTCCGTTGGATTTGGAAAAACGCCAAACTTTTGGGTAAAATGAGATTTATTTCTCTCACGCACTTCTTCTACATACTCTTCATATTTAGTAATATCTACTGGATTTGTAAACCTTTCACCTTTAATAATTGCTAATAAAGCACGTGCGGTACTTCGGTTTGGACTTTCTGAAAAAGCAACATCAGTTAAAAAAGTGTTTTGTGCGTCTGTAAGATAAAATCCTCGACCATTCCCTGATGCATTTGGGTTTTGCACTATAGAATTTTCTAATAAGACACCAGGTGGTGTTCCATTTTGTAGCCACTGTAAGTTAATATCTTGTAGCATTTTGAATTCTGTATCTATAGCATCCTCTTCGGGTATAGTCTGCAAGTACGCATCTGCTTCAACATAATCTCCTTTTACTACTTTCACACCATAGAGAGACTTTTTATGTCTTTTATCAGTTTCAACAGATAAATAGTTTTCAGCAGATGCATATTCACTATTATCAATAGCTTCTTTAACAAGCCAAGTCAAAACTTTTTCTTTTGCTCTAGCTGCTTCTGCATAATAGCGTTCCTTTTCAGCGTCATTAGGGTATGCTTCTTTTTCTAATTTAGCAAGTGCTTCTATTTGTCGTATATCATCTAATTTAACAACATCATAAGGAGGTTCTCCAATCATAGATCCAATTGCAATATCTCCACATTCATCAGCCTCCTTGTCAAGAGGGTCTAAGAAATAATTATTATCCAATACCTCAGGTGTATATTCACTTGGGCTTTCAGTTGGATTTATATAGAAAAAAGGCACAGTCTCTCCTAATGTTACTATATCAAGAGCACTAGAATTATTATGATTAAAAAAATTACTGGCAGAAAAATCATCTGACTCATTACTTTTTTTGCCTTGTCGAATAAAAACTGACCCCAAATTACCTCCATAAGATTCAATATAGGTATCAGCAGAGCCTGTATCAAAATCATTTGCACTAAAGACTAAATTATCATTATTTCCTTGTGCAAAGAAACCTACGGCACTATTAACGTTATTACATTCAAATCCAACTACACCTTGAGTTGTATTACGCGAAAGAAAAGCAAAGATATCGTCAGAAAAATCATTTTCAATAACAGAAAGTGTTTGCTCTCCATCTAAAATAATGGAAGGAAGGCTTGCATTTACAAAATTATTATGTCGAATAATAGAGAAGCCTCCTCCTCCTGCACCTGCATTGATTTGGATATGGTGTCCATTATCTGAGAATGAATTACCTGTTCCTGTGTCTATATTTCCAATGATGTCCTCAGATGCATTTGGATGCGTAGAATAAATATCAATCCCAACTGTTAGATTTGTAAATGTATTACCATTTAGGACTCTTATCTTGGAGTTATAAGGTAAGATTCCATAGTCAAGATTTCTAAATGTATTGTCAGAAAACTCTATATTTCTACAACTCCAAACAGAAACACCCTGAGTAGCAGGAAAATCAGTATTTCCTGATGCTTCAAAGGTACATCCTCTAATACGACTGTTATCCTGTTTGTCATGTTTATAAAAAGCTATTCCTTTTTTATTGTCAATAAAATAAGTATTCAAACAGTCAACCAAACCTCCATAATACTGAGAATTCCAATTCTCTTGATATTTATGGGTAACAATGGCATGACTTCCATTAGTCAAAGTACAATTACTAATACTAACAATACCTGCATCATCAATAGCTTGGTTACCATTTACAGTTGGATGGGGCTTAGTAGGATTTCCTTCTACATAAATTCCTCCCCAGCGCTCTCCACGACATAGGTTTGTTATTGTTGAAGCAGACATATCAAGTTTTGCTCCTCGCTTTACTCTTATGACTCCTCCTGCTGGCATTCTGACCTGACAAGAATTTATTTCTAATTCTACACCAGACTCTATGATTACTTCACGATTTTTGATAATTTGTAGTGTATTCCATGTAGTGTTAGATGAGATAACTAACGGCTCTTCTTCTACCTCGCAAACGTTAGTCCATTCATGAGAATTTTGCAGAAAAGAGCGCATAGCAACTGTCCACTGACAACGGGAAAGACAACTCTTTTGTACTCCTTCGGTCATAATATTCCAACTGCTACCAGTAACCCAACTGGTACAAGGTGTTGCATCAGGATCACTTAAACCGCAACTAATGCCTGAGTCATCAACATCTGTCCCGTAAGCACCAGAACATTCCCAAAAAGGGTCTAAATCTCCCTCTGGGTTAGAAGTGCCGTTAAGTCCGTCCAGAGCACATTCATTGTCTAGTTTATAAGAGTGGCAGAGATTACCTTGATGTAATAACTCATGTACAAGAATACGACCAGCATTCCAAAAGCCTTCATCAGCAACGCAGGTATCCCAATTTTGTAAAGCAGACCACCAATTATTAATTGTCACACTATTACCCCCACAAGGAGTAGCTCCTCTCATTGAACATGCGTCTGGGGATGTATCTACAACTCTAACGTTGATCACTTTATTTCCATAAGGAGCATTGTTAATAAAGCTGTTATAAGCAGCTATATTTGGATGATACCAAACACCATTGTGCTGATCGCTTGTCTCATCTTCTTCAGTATATATTACAACTCTCATACGAGAGTCTCCAATATATTCCCAGTCTAATTGATGAGCCTCTACATAGATTTGATTGTGTATCAAATCATCTAAAACTGAATTAGCAGCATTTCTTGCCAGCCGAGCTTGTGTATCTCCGTTATTATCTGACCAGTCGTTTTGTCCTAAAGGTATAAAATAGTCATCTACAGGACCTATAAAATGAAAATTAACACGTAATTCTAATATTGGTAATTGTTCATCTTGTTGTCCTGAATTATAGTGATTAAGTCCGCATATTTGAGTATCCCAATTATTTCCACAAACGAGCGTCAAATTTTGGGTACCACTATTAAGTCCCAAAACACCATCGCTGGGCTGATACTGCCCCATCAAATTAAAAGAAAGAAAGAAAGAAAGAAAGAAAGAAAGCCCTGATATTCGGGCATAGGAAAGTTTTAAAAACATGGTTTTAATGTTAAAATAAGTGAAAAGTTCGGTTTAATAAAGTGATAGATAATCGGCCGATACATCTAAATTTTACGCAATGTATTTTAAACAATTCACATAACAAAATAAAAACGAACAATTCACATCTAAATTATAAAAGTTTAACATTTAAACTAAAAAGCAAATTAGATATGTTTAAAAATTAACTATACGACATTATTCATAAAAAAAGCCACAAGAAACCAAAGTTCCTTGCAGCTTTTCATTTTTATCTATAGTAGAAAATTCTACTTCAAAACCGTCACATCTCCACGATAAACTAAACGCTTACCGTCTAAGAATTCTATGTCAATAGCATATACGTAAACGCCATCAGGTGCAACTCTCCCTCGGAAAGTTCCGTCCCAAATAACTGTACCATTCACACTTTCACATTCTGGAAGTTGGTCATCTATGTCTGCAACAAGCTCTCCCCAACGGTCATAGACTTGTGCTGTTACGACTCTAGATACTCCTAAACAACCAAATACTCCAAAATTGTCATTGTAACCATCTCTATTAGGAGAGAATACATTTGGAATGTAGATATTACGGTTGCGGTCGATTTCGATGCGTACTTCATCCATCCCCATACAGCCATTGATGTCTACTAATCTTAATTTGAAAGATTGGTCATCTGTGGAGTTACGTACAAATGGATTGAGAATGGTATCATTAGACAAGCCGCTTTCGATTGGTGTCCATAAAATACTATCTAAAGGAAAATCATTGATGACTATCGGCAATAGTTGTGTCATTGTATCTCCTAATTCTACTTCAATTACTTCTGGTAGATCAACGGTCAATGGATTTGGTTGTGTTAATAAGAATGTGTCTGAAACTTCACAATCATTATTGTCAAAAACAGAAACGACATATTCTCCTGCGTCTAAATCAAATGCCGTATTCACTGGCAATTGTGGCTGAATAATGTCTAAACTGAAAGTATATTCAACGTAGCCGTCTACTGTTCCGCCTATTACAGTATCAATTCTAAATTCTGCATCTTCTCCAAAACATTGGATAGTATCAACACTATATTCAAAAGTGATTGGGTCAGGTTGTGTGATGAGTGTTGTCAACTCATCCGTACATCCTTTTTCATCTGTTACTGTAACTGACCAAGAACCAGGTCCTACATTTTGAGCTGTGCTTTGATTGCTTGCAGCTATATCGTCTTCCCACGTATAAGTAAGAATACCAGGATTTCCACCATTCGTTCCAATAGATATTAGAGCATCATCTCCTTCAAAACATGAGACAGAGTCTTGCGTCTCTAGTAAAGTAAATGCGACAAATGGTTCAGGTTCGCCAACACTTGCAGCAAAAGTAAAGTTACAGTTATTATCATCAGTAATAACTACAGTTACATCACCAGGAGGTAAGTCTTCTACCGTGGTAATATTCACATCTCCAGTGCTCCAATTGTACATATAGCCACCTGTTCCTCCTTGTCCCATGACGGTAACAGAACCGTCGACATCACCAAAACAACTCACATCTACAGTCGAACCTGTCGCTAATAAGGGCGGAGGTGCTGGAATATTTACAGATAATGTATCAAAACACTGTCCATCAGATACGATGACAAATTGCTCGTCTTGAGGTAAGTTATTAGCAGAACTTGTCAATACACCACTCTCTTGGAAGAAAACAGTAGGAGGCGTTTCTAGATTTTGCCATGTAACATTCCACGTTTGTCCTTGTGTATTACCTACGTCATCTGCATAATAAGGTGTTACCGTTGCTTCACCATCTGCAGGTACGCCACTTAGATTGTAACAAGATACACCGTCTATTCCTGAGAAATCACCTTCTATATGTGGAGGTTCACCTACTATTGCAGACTCTTCAAGACTCGGGCAATCAATGCCGTATGTAATAGTTACAAAATAGGTATCAGCTACAATATCTCCTCCTGTTATAGTCGAGACATTATCCCCTCCTGCACCATTTGACCAAGTAAAATTATAAGGTTGTACTCCTCCCTCTAAAATGAAACTTACCAATCCACCACCTGTACCTGGGCAATTCGTATCTTCAACATTAACACTGGCCACAGACAATGGGTCTGGCGCAATGACTAAAGCTGTATCTATCGTAGTACAACCATCTTCCGCTGTAACTGTCACTATATATTCACCAGGTAATAGTCCAGTGATTGTAGGTGTAGTTTGAACAGGTGTAGTATTCCATTCAATTCCTGTTATTGGTGCACCTCCGTCCATTGTTTCTACAGTCAGTGTTCCATTGACACTATTGTCACAAGGTACATTATCATCTATGAGAGCCGTGATTATTGGAGGTACTGGTGCATTTATCATTACATCAAATGTCTCAGAACAACTATTGGCGTCTATGACCGTTACCGTATAAAGTCCTTCTCCTAGATTAACAGCAGTACTATCTGTTTGTCCAGGTACACCCCAATCGTATGAGTAAGGATATACACCACCTGCAACAGCTATTGTTGCTGTACCGTCATCTCCTACTGCACAAGTTTCGTTTGTTGTTCCAACGAGAGTAATATCTAGTACATCTGGTTGACCTAAAATGAAAGTTTCATTTACACTACAATTATCAGCATCTGTTAAGAATACTTGATAAATACCTTCACAAAGATTTGGGGCTTCACTTGTATTTGCTGTGTTTACAGGAACTACAGCTCCCATATTAGATATCCAATTAAAAGTATAAGGAGAAGGAGGTCCTCCTGAGGTACTTGCAACAACCGAAATCACACCATCACAATCACCGTTACAAGTTATACTATCTATTGTTTCTGCAATTTCTAAAACTTTTATTGCTTCGACTTCTATAAAGAAAGTAGCAGAACACATATTCGCATCAGAAATAGTAACCTCATAGATATCATCACTCAAACCATTGATATTTGTACTGCCATCTAATGTAGTTGAGTGTGCCCAATCTGTAAAATATCCTCCAGCGCCTCCTGTTATATTCAACATAATAGCACCATCTCCTGCTCCAGAACAAGTCGCATCAGTTACCGTCGCATTAGCCATAATTGGTCCTGGATCAAATACAGTTTCACTTGCATCTAACATACAACCATTGGGTCCAGTTACCGTCACAGAATAATTCGTTGGAACAGTCGCACTTGATAGACCTGTGATAGTCTGAGTCGTACTCCCTGCGGGATCATTCCAAATAAATGTATAATCTGCACCTGGAGTAATCGGTCCTGTATCTGAGAAAAGTAAAGCTGTAATGGAACCGTCCATATCTTCAAAACAAGTCGGACCAGTATAATCTGTATTAACAGCAAAAGCAAATCCTGCTTCGATTGTTATCATTTCATTGACGACACTACCCATATTGTCCATCACCATAACTGTATAATCGTCTGGTGGCAAACTTGTAGCGTTAAAGCTACCGCCATTTGTATTAATAGTTGCTGGTCCACCAGCTCCAGTTACTGCACCAACCCAAGTTACTGTAAAAGGCGCTTGTCCACCATTAGCCGTTATCGTCCATTCTCCATCATTGGCACCAGCACAAGACTCATTAGAGCCTACTAGGTTAATGTCAAAGGCATCTAATGTCATCGTTATAGACCCGTCTGTTGGCATAAAGTCAATGACACCACATGGATTTGTCATTTCATCAATTAATGCTGATTGATTAAATTCTATTGCAGCTACATCTCCTGCTGTTCCTATGACATCAAAGCAAATTTGGAATAATAAGGAATTGTCAGGTAGTGTAATACCACTTGCCGCGCCATCAAACCATGATAAAAGAACAGCAGAACCATTATCTACTACTCCTGCTGGAAGTTCACCTCCTAAGGCTGGGTTGAAATTTTCAAAACTTGAAAAAGTTAAAAGTGTCTCGTCATAATCAATTGTAGTTTGCATCGTGACAATTTCATCAAAATTATTCACCGTGATATCTACACATTGAGAACCTCCAGTTGGAACATTTTCTGTACTTGCAATCATTTCTAATGGGTCTGCATCATTAAAAACCATTTGAAATGTTGTAGGACAGTTTTTATTATCTCTTACTGTAATATCGTAAGTTCCTTCCTGAGGTACAGTAAAGTTAACTTGGTCGCCATGCGTATAAGTAACTCCCGATGGAGTTGTTCCATTAACTCCTGGATTGGTTGACAATTGAATTGACTCAATATTATAATTCGAGTTGTCAAACTCTGGTAAACCACCTTCTATCGTAAATGAACCTGAACAGGTTGTTGATGAGATTGGATTGCTGGCTACTAATTCGTTTAAGAATACTACGGAAAAAGCTTCGTCTACACTAACATTCGTACAAGGACCAGTCGGTGACATATCATCAACACTTTCCCAACTGGAACCTCCTATTTGGTCGCTAAACAAATCAACAGTAATAGGGGCAAACCAAAGTTGCAATGGTCCTCCATCGCCCCCTATTGCCATATTTCCTTGCAATGCACCAGTATTCGTTAAGAGTAAATCTCCATCTATAGTTCCAGATGCTCCTGAAATAAAAATAGGAGTAGGTGCGCTTGGGTTAGGAATAATGTTAGGGTCTGTTATTATAGACGCAATATCTGGTCCGTCAACAGTCGGTGGTCCACTATAAAAAGCATAAGTCACCCCAGAAGGCGAAGAAAGCTGTGGATCACCCGTCAAATCTTGATTACCATCATGATTAATCTGATAAGTATCACCCAAGCAAAGGAAAATTGGCGTAATCTCGTCGATATCATTACTACTTCCATTAAATGCACCAAAAGTAATCGTCCCCGCATTCTGGTCTGCACAGGCTAAGTCTTTCAAGCCAAATGTACCGCCAAGTATTCCTGAGCCTTGTACAGCTTCAGGCATTTGAGCAAAGGCAGATGTTGCCAATAAAAGGGAAAATGTAGATAGGATTAGTTGTCTAATCATCGGTAGTTTATTGTTTTTTAAGTCTTAAAAGTATTCTTCCAAAAACAGAAAAATATAAGACATGCTTAATTAGACTTGTTACTCTTATAAAATACACTTTCTGAAAATGCCTTTTCCCGCTATTTTCCTTCAAAAAATCATTCAATAGAGGGACTATTCAATGATTTTTTGAAGAAAACTATCGAAAAAATTCAAATTTCAGAAATCAATTTTATAAAAGTAACAAGTCTATTCTCAAAAAGTCTGCAAAGAAACGAAGGTTTCCCCACATTTACCTATAAAAAAGGATAAAGGGAACGTATTTGTCAGGTGATTTAGCACAAAAATGTTTCAGAAAAGAGAATTTTCAGAATTTTAGCACATTATCCGACAAAAAACGTCTTCATCTCGGCGATTATTGCGTCAAGTGATAAGAAGATACTAGATGCTTTTTGTTCGCTGTCTGCCCTATTTGGTTAAACTTAGATCTGCCGCATACGTTACATTTTAACATTTCAATTATCGGGCCTTAAATATGTGCTCTTTTCATTATGCTACTTTTTTTCTTCAAGTGTAAAATACTGACTTTCAATTATGAATGAAAACAATTTGAATATTTCTATAATGGGCTGTGGTTGGTTAGGACTAGAAACTGGAAAATTTTTAGTCGCCCAAGGTTTTAATGTAAAAGGTTCTACAACTACAGAAGATAAACTGTCTTTGTTAGAAGAACTTGGAATTGATGCTTATTTTTTAAAAGTCAATGATGAGATTGATGCTACAGATGCTGTTTTGGAGTCTTTTTTCTCCTCTTCCATATTGTTGCTTAATATTCCTCCTGGACGTAAAAATCCAAATGTGGTAGAAGACCATCCCAAACAAATACAGTCAATTATTGAAATGGCTAAAAAGTATGGTGTTGAGAAAATTATCTTTATTAGTTCGACTGGCGTTTATGGGGATAAAAATAAAGTAGTGTTGGAAACAGATGTCTTAAATCCCGTTCGTTCCTCAGGTAAAGCATTAGTCGCCGTTGAAAGTTTTTTAAAGAACGAAAAGTCATTGAAAATCAATATTTTAAGATTTGCGGGGCTGATTGGTGGGGAAAGAAAAGCAGGTCGCTTTTTTGCAGGAAAAACAGATATAAAAGGGGGAAATGCGCGGGTAAATATGGTTTGGCGCAGCGATTGTGTTCGAGTGATTTATGAGATTATTCGTCAGGATATCTGGGGAGAAGTCTTTAATGTATGTGCAGATGAACATCCATTTAAAAAGGACTTTTATGTGC
>CAZQTE010000166.1:0-11293 GCA_964595615.1 uncultured Saprospiraceae bacterium | reverse complement strand
AATAAGCGAAAAAGAAGTAGTTCAGATGCTGAATCTATTATTTTCGCATTCCTTAATTATTGTCCTCATATAGAGAATTAGTTAAATTTGAACAGCCTCAAAGAAGCTATCTTAAAGTTGATGCGGTATTCTGGTGAGGATAAAAACAACAGAATAACGTTCTCTTATTCGAAATTATTACCTCGAAATTAATCAAAAGGACAAAAGTAGGAAGTAGTGTTCTTTTTTACCAATTAATCTGAGTAGAACCTACCAATTAGTTTGCTTTCATCCTTTGGACTTTGGACAAAAGATATTAGACTTTAGATGTTAGACTCTTTAAGCGAAAAATCAATTTTTCGCCTTTTTCGGATATTGATAATCAATAAAATACGCATTATGCTAATTTTGCTATTGGGGTATCTAACATCTAAAATCTTTCGTCCAAAGTCTAATTTTATCCTAAACTGTATTTGATACACGTTTGAGAATGAAAAATGTTACTTCTTAGATTTTGCTGCATCTTCAGCTAACTTTCTGAGTAACAAGTTTACTCGAAATATGGGAGAGTTTTTTAGCAAAGAACTATGAACGATTTGGTAGTGGGTGAAATCGGTGGATACTCACGTGGTGACTCAAAGTCACCTTGTGAGTAAAGGAAATGCATCAGTCGTCACCCACTACCAACGATTTAACTACCAACCACGTCTCCTGATGAGTGTGCGGGACGCTGTTTATAGTTAAATCGTTCATCGCTATAGAAATCAGTCCTTCGTGTATTTTACCGGACTATTCGTATTCCAAAACAAAAATGCCCAACGGTCAGCCTCTTCATCTAGCGTCATACTGACAGGTTTTCCTGCACCATGACCCGCATCGACAGCTACACGTATCAAAACAGGATTATCGCCTTCATGCGCCTTTTGTAAGCGCGCAGCAAACTTAAATGAGTGCGCTGGAACCACTCGGTCATCGTGGTCAGCAGTCGTCACCATAGTGGCTGGATATTGCGTACCTTCTTTGAGATTGTGTAGGGGAGAGTAGCTATATAGATTTTTAAAATCTGCCTCCGTTGCTTCACTTGAGCCATATTCAGGAATCCAACCTTTTCCTACTGTAAATTTATGATAACGCAACATGTCCATTACGCCTACCGCAGGATAAGCAACCGCCGCTAAATCAGGACGTTGTGCCATTGTCGCACCAACTAAAAGTCCACCATTTGAACCACCAGAGATAGATAGTTTTTCTGTGCTGGTATAGCCTTCTTTTTTCAAATAATCAGCCGCAGCAATGAAATCATCAAAGACATTTTGTTTGTTTAAAAGCATACCGCCCTCGTGCCATTCTTCACCATATTCACCACCTCCACGTAGGTTAGGCATTGCGAAAACACCACCATTTTCTAATAAAATCACGCGACTAGTCGAGAAACTTGGAGATAAACTTACATTAAATCCACCATAAGCATAGAGGTAAGTTGGATTTTGTCCGTTCATCTCTAAGCCTTTTTTGTGGACGATAAACATCGTTACGGGAGTGCCGTCTTTTGAAGTGTAAGTCACTTGTTTTTCGACGTAATCTTCTGGATTGAATTTCAATTTTGTTTTGAAAAATTGCTCAGATTCTCCTGTTTCTACATCATATTTGAAAATAGAAACAGGGTAAGTAAATGAAGTGAAAGAGTAGAACAAAGTCTTGTCTTCATCTTTTCCTCTAAATCCACCTGCGCTTCCTAATCCTGGCAAGTCAATCGCTTTTTTGTTGCTACCATCAAAATCTAATTGGTAGATGCGTGTTGTTGCTTTTTCTAAATAATCCGCAAATAATTTACCGCCACCAGATGAGATAGATTGTAAAAGGTTTTCTGTTTCAGGTATAACTTCTGTCCAGTTTTCTTTTGCTGGATTGTTTAGGTCAACCGCAATTAAACGGTAATTCGGTGCGTCAATATTTGTTTTGAATAGCATTTTACCGTCACCCAAATGCTTTACTGCGCTTGTTTTTTTCGTATATCCGTCAAATAACTCTACAAAAGGACCGTCTTTCTCCAAATCCTTCACGAAGGTTGCAAAACCGTCTGTACCAGGCTGCTTATACAACACAAAGTATTTTTCATCCTCTGTTACCGAACCAAAATGGTAGATATTGGGATTATTATCATCGCGATAAACGAGCTTGTCTTTGCTTTGGTCATCGCCTAATTTGTGGTAATAAACCGAGTGAAACTGATTGTTGCCTTTCAATTCATCACCTTCTGCTGGGGCAGGGTAGCGGCTATAAAAGAAACCATCTTTGTACCAAGATGCGCCACTAAATTTGACCCAACTCAACTCGTCTTCTAGTAGTTTTTTTGTGGCAATTTCCATGACATACATCTTTTGCCAATCCGAACCTCCGTCCGAACGTGCGTAAGCAACATATTTGTTGTCTTTGGAAATACCCGCTAAATTGATAGAAGTTGTACCTTCGGCATTGATTTCATTTGGATCTAAGAAAACTTCTGGTTCTCCGTCCAATCCTTTTTGGATGTAGATAACTGATTGATTTTGGAGTCCACTATTTTTATTGAAAAAGTAGTATTCGCCCGCTTTGAATGGTGCACCAACTTTTGGATAATTGAAAATGTCCTCGTAGCGGTCACGGATTGCATCACGGTAAGGGATATTTTCTAAATAACCGAAAGTGACTTCATTTTGAGCTTTTACCCACGCTTTAGTGTCTTCTGCATTATCGTCTTCAAGCCAACGGTATTCATCTTTGACCACTGTGCCGAAGTATGTATCTGTTGTATCAACGGTTTTAGTTTCAGGATAAGTTAGTTTCATAACAGGATTTTTAACTGCTGCCGTATCAGTGGTATCGGCGCAAGATGCAAGCGTTAAGGTCGCTGCAATAATCAAGAGTAAATTTTTCATTATTAACGGTTGGTTAACGAAATGGTTATTTTGCGTCGAAGATAAATTTTATCGTGTATAATGTCTAATGAAAAATGTTTAATGTTGTCGAAGACTGGAATTCTGTGACCATTTAGGAGAGAAATGGTATTTTTAAATAATCCTTAGTGGTAATGGTGTAGAAATAGATTTCTTATGACTTAGACAAAAAAAAGAAAGCGACAACCGGGGGGTTATCGCTTCTTGGTGATTATTTTTTTACGGGGTGTACCGTGTGTGGATTGATTATAATTTGTTAACAGCGCGAAAGTTCGCGAGATTACATTTAAAGAAAATAGGACACCTGATTCCGTAGAAATAATCAGCCGCAAAATTAATCTAAAGCCAGTCTATCTTCATACCCGAAAACAGGTATTTAACATATCTCGGCTTGTTTTGATATGATAAAGGTAGATTCCTCTCCGCGATTGACAAAAGAAAAATACAAAAGATTATGAAAAATACCTACAAGTAAGTATTTGATAGTCAATTGACTTACGAAGGTTTATATTTTTAATATGTTTGTCTTGTGTCAACTATTGATTTATATAATTAAAAGTGAAAATAGAACTTTAAAGGCTTGAAATGGTTTTTTTGAAGAGCTTAAATTCTTATTTTATTCAATGAGTAATAGTTGTTTGCATTGATAAATCTAACATCTAAATTCTAAAATTTAACATTTAAAAAAAAATGTCCAATTCATTTTCTGAGGCAGAGAAACGTCGTTACATGCGTCATTTTTCCTTATCTGACATAGGGGAGGAGGGACAACTAAAGTTGAAGCGAGCGAAGGTCTTGTGTATTGGTGCAGGTGGTTTGGGGAGTCCTTTATTGTTGTACTTGGCTGCGGCAGGAGTAGGAGAGATTGGAATTTGTGATTTTGATATTGTCTCAGAGAGTAACCTACAACGACAGGTATTATTTAGAGAGGAAAACATTGGAGAAAGTAAAGCGCATATTGCGAAAAAACATTTGACAGCTTTGAATCCGCATATCACTTATCATGTGCATGATGAAAAATTGAATGTAGAGAATGCTCTTAGCATTTTTGCACGATATGATATTATTGCTGACGGGAGTGATAATTTTCCAACACGATACTTAGTCAATGATGCTTGTTTATTGACTGAGAAAGTTTGTGTTTTTGCTGCGGTTAGTCGATTTGAAGGGCAAGTTTCAGTTTTTAATTTGAAAAGAAAAGATGGAACTTTTGGACCTAATTATCGAGATATTTTTCCGAATCCGCCAGCACCTGGTACAGTCTTGAATTGTGCTGAGGCGGGTGTTTTAGGAGTGTTGCCAGGGATTGTAGGTAGTATGCAAGCTAATGAGGTGATAAAAATTATCACAGGAATAGGAGAACCTTTAGACGGGCGCTTGTTTCTTTTTGATGCAAAGGATTTTACCTCTCGTACTTTAAAAATTCGGAAAAATCCTATTCTTAAAGTCGAAAAACTGATAGATTATGATTTCTTTTGTGGTTTGAATGTTCCTGAATTGTCAAAAGATGAATTGAATGAAATGCGCAAAGACGGAGAAGATTTTCAATTGATAGATGTAAGAGAAAAAGAAGAACACGAACGCAAGAATATTGGAGGTGAATTGATGCCACTTTCAGAATTTGAACGGCATATTCCGAATATCTTAAGAGATAATAAAATTGTTATTTATTGTCAGTCTGGTAAGCGCAGCGCAATTGCTTTAGGACAGTTGAAAGAATTAGGTTTTCAAAATGTATATTCATTAAAAGGTGGGATAAACTAACAGTTATTTGTCCAGATGAATCGTATGGTGTGTCACTTTAGGGAATTCTATAATCTCCTTACAAAAATACGTTCTTTGACTAATCCCATAATGTGTCAGAGAACCAAAAAATAAAGATGAAAAAACTAACAGAAAAAGACTTTCGCGAATTAACCAAACCATTACCATTGCGCGAACGCGAAAGATTGAAACGCGTAGACATGACACCAGAATGGTTGGAGGAACAAATCGTATATTTTAAACAAGAAATGAAAAACGATGTGACGCTTGGTATTCCTTGGGTGATTATCTATGCGATTTCTTTATTACAATTTGGCTTAACCGCAGCTACTATTGCAATCTTTTGCATTGGTGCTGCTTATTTTTTCTACGTTACTATAAAACGTGGAAATTATGGACTCTTAAAAAAGAAAGTCCAAGTATTCGAAAAAGTACTTGAACATTTAAGTTAAACTTTACAACTTTTAATGCATTCTGTCTGCTCGTAGTTCTAAGTCATCCATGATTTTGACTTCAAAATCTAGGTATTCTTGCCAACGGGCATCTGTTCTTTCTTTTCCAAAATAAGTACGAGCTAAATCTAAAAATAAAACATAGTGACCAGCTTCTGAAACCATAAATTTGTGATAAAAACTTCGTAACTCTACTTCTTTGATGTTCAAAGAAAGTAATCGAAAGCGTTCACAAGAACGTGCCTCTATTAAACCTGCGACTAGGAGTTCTTCTAATAGTTTATCTTCACGAGAGATTCCTGTCTTCATGAAACCGCGCAATTTGTTAACATATTCATCCTTGCGTTGACGACCTAAAGTAAGATTACGTTTCTTCATTTCAGCGAGTACTTGACGAAAATGCCCCCATTCTTCCGTCACAATTGGAGCTAATTCATCCACCAATTTTGTACGTTCTGGATAGCGCGAAATAATAGAAATACAATGCATTGCAGCTTTTTGCTCACAATAAGCATGGTCTGTCAAGATTTCTTCTAATTCAATCTCAGCAATACGTACCCAACGAGGGTCTGTAGGTAGTTTTAAGCCTAGCATTTGCACTGATTGTAAATCATCTTGTTCTGTCGTCGTCATAAAGTCTATATTTTAAATTTGAGCGTAAAAATAGCTTTTTCTATCAAAAATACCATATAAACTAGAGTGTAATATCTAGCATTTGACATTCAAATAATCAAGATTTTTTTTCCTTGAAAGTTGTGACAAAAAAATAAAAATGCGTCAAAGAAACATTACAATTCATTAAGTTGAAAATTGTAATTGGTCTATATTGACCGTCTCATCCGAAAACGTCAAAATCATGAAAAGACGACTAGACCAATCGGATTGTACAAAGACGGCATTGCGGCGTAAATTCAAACAAATTAGTGAAGAAGTGAGTCCACCGCCTGGTTTTGAATACACAATTCTACAACACATCGAACGTAATAGAGTTGGTCAAAATAACAATTTTTTCACTGGTATTCGGCATTTTATCACGCCAAATTAACATTCTATTGAGAAAATTTCTTTGTACGAAAGAGCAACGCACAATTGGTAGTTAACTGCCTTTTGTGCGTTTTCTGAACAGTCTCGAATTGCTACCTTAAAAGCAACTGCACCTAAGAAATACCTACTTGTCGGTACTCATTATTAAATCATCTTTTCTACCTTTGTGCTGCTATTTATTGTTTCCTTTTGTTTATCCATTTAGACTAGAAAAATTATTGGTAAAATTTCACAGAAGTTCCCTCTTCTCCTTCTAATTACCTTCCTATTTACCACTTCCCTCTTTTCCCCTCTTTCATATTAACCAGCACAAACACTTACAAAATGGATTTTAAGTTCAAAAGAATCACCTTTCTAGCTCTCATTTCTTTATTTTTTCTTTCTTGCGAAAAAGAAATTACCGCGCCTGATGCCTCACTCCGTCCTTATTTGATGACTTTGGAAGAACAGACTGAGTCTGCCAAACAATATGCTCGTGTTCAGAATTATATGAACGATTTCTTAACAATAGCCTTCTCTGGAGCGATAGCACAACCCGATTTTTATGGAATGAGCATGACTGCTACTCAAACTTCTTGTCCGTCAACTGAGTTACTAGAAGGAGGAGAACTTTTAAAAATGCAGTTTGGTTCTGCTGCTAATGAAGAGGGCGCATGTACCACTCTAAATTATTCACAAGTAGGCGGAACAATAGCTCTGAATAAAAACTATTCTTCTAACATTATTAGCACACGCGGATGTCAACCTGGTTCTCTTGAATTTGAAAAGTTATTAATACAAGGATGTGAAATAGAAGCTATTCAGCCTAATGAAAATGAAAATTTACAGCCTGCATTTTATTCTTGGGGAGATTGCCCTAATACAAATAATATTGATTTAGCGTCTGAGCCTTTTGTAAATTTCTGGTTTGAGGCAGATGATAAGTGGAAAATGGGTTTTAATGATTCAAATGGTAAATCGACAATTTTTGAACCTATAAATAAATCGAAGGGAGCATTTATGTGTGTGCAAGCACCGAATCTTTTTGAAGGTGAACTTAATTTTGAGGATTTATATAATGCAAGTTACAGAATTTCTCTTTCGGGTCAAGACAGTGAGAACTATAACAAAGCTATTTTTAAAGGTGCAGGTCAGAATGGTGAAGATTTAGAAATGTATCTATTAACAACAGAAGATTTAGTTTACACACCTTATCAGTGTAATAAAATTATCTCAGGTCAAATTCTATTAATGGATATTGCTGGTAAACCTTTAATGAACATTGATTATAGCGCGGGCGCTGAAGAGCAAGATGCAGGGGAGTGTGATAATATTGTGAAAGTTTGTCCATGTAATGAAGCTGGAGAAGTCCTTACAGACTCTCCCGATTGTATTGTCACTGGTTGTTTGCCTTAGTCGTCATTCAAGTTAATACTCTCATTCCTATCCGACATGATTGAATTGACTGACTATCCTAAAAGAAAAACTAAATATCAAATCAAATTAGAACGTGTATTGCTTTTACAAGGGACGTTTTTTTGTTCGGCTTGATTTTTTCTAATATTTCTTTCTTTATCGAAACAAAATAGACTTGTTACTTTTATAAAATTGATTTCTGAAATTTGAATTTTTTCGATAGTTTTCTTCAAAAAATCATTGAATAGTCCCTCTATTGAATGATTTTTTGGAGGAAAATAGCGGGAAAAGGCATTTTCAGAAAGTGTATTTTATAAGAGTAACAAGTCTAATATTCTTTTGAAAACTATATCTTTGTGGGCTTGTTACAAAATATAAGTACGTGATATTATAGTTGATACAGTAATTGCATCTGATTCCTTTATCGCTACAAAAACTAAAAAAGAAAGAACCCGATGAGTGAAATGGAGAATTTACAGAAAAGATACAACGAGAAAAATAACGTTTTAGAGATGAAAGGAAAAAAGACTATTGACTCAAAAACGGTCATGACAGAGATGATTATGCCTAATGATACCAATCCGCTGGGAAATCTAATGGGGGGAAATCTCCTACGTTGGATGGATATTGTAGGTGGCATCTGTGCAGGTAAACACTGTGAAAAACATACAGTTACAGCTTCTGTAGATCACGTATCTTTTGAAAAACACATCAATCTTGGTGATGTTGTGACTATAGAGGCGGCAGTAACACGCGCTTTTAATACCTCAGTAGAAATTTATGTAGAAGTATTTGCCGCTGATATCAAGGGGTATAATAGTCGCCGTTGTAATCATGCCTATTTTACATTTGTAGCCTTAGATGATGACTCTATGAAGCCTACAAAAGTACCACCATTATTGCCTTTAACAGCTGATGAACAACAACGTTTTGAAGGAGCTTTACGTCGTCGTGAAATGCGTTTGATATTAGCTGGAAGAATGAAACCAGAAGACGCAGGGGAATTGCGTACTTTATTTACTGCGAGATAAAAAATGGTTACCAGTTGTTGCCAGTTGACGGTCAAGCAACAACTGGCGGCTAATTTTTAATATTCTTCCGCTTCATGTAAAACATAGATAAAACTGTCCTTATCATTTTCATTCATTTGTAATCTTCCCGAAAAAGTCATGCGAGTATCTGTTGCATAGCGTTTATAATTCTCAGGCTTTACTCGCAATAGAATAACCGTCTCAGGTCCAGCACCTCCACAAAAAAAGCAAGAAGCATTTGGGTTGCGCGATAGCGCATAAGTCAATCCCATGGCATCAATAGGTATTAAATAGCCAGAAATATAAATCTCCGTACTATCCAAAAGTTGTAAGTTCTCACCAAATTGAGCTAGATTGTAGCTCATGAAATTCTCTTTATCCTCGATTCTTTCAATAGAAACATCTGCTAATTGCTGCCAAGTTAGGCGTGATTGCGCATGGATAGCATTTGAAAATAGAAATAAACCAAGCAAAAAAAGATATTTCATTATTAATATTATATTCAAAATCTAAATAGAGCCATCGGCACGACAATCTTTACCCTTGTACATAAGTACAAGGATTTCTAATAAAAAGACGAGCTATAAAGCATAAAGTTACCAGATTACCAACAAAAAAATCCCACCCCGAAAAATTCGAAGTGGGATTTAAACAAAAAGACGAAAAGCAAACCGTCCACCGTCAAACGCAGTGACCGTCTACCGTCCACCGTTTTTACATATTAGCAATGATTTCATCACCGAATTCAGAACACTTCAATAAAGTAGCGTCTTTCATCAAACGTTCAAAATCATAAGTAACGCGTTTCTTGCGTACAGCTGCTTTGATACCTTTTTCAATCAACTTACCAGCTTTACCCCAGCCCATGTAATCAAACATCATCACACCAGAAAGGATAACAGAAGAAGGATTTACTTTATCTTGACCAGCGTACTTAGGAGCTGTACCGTGAGTAGCCTCAAATACTGCGATACCTGTGTTGTAGTTGATGTTTGCACCTGGAGCGATACCGATACCACCAACTGCTGCTGCTAATGCATCAGAGATGTAGTCACCATTCAAGTTCAAAGTAGCGATATGGTCGTATTCTGCTGGACGCAATAAGATTTGTTGCAAGAATGCATCAGCGATAACATCTTTAATGATGATTTCGCGACCTTTGTGCTCAATTACTTGCCAAGGTCCGCCTTGGTAATCTTTAGCACCAAACTCGTCTTTAGCCAATTGGTAACCCCATGATTTAAATGCACCTTCCGTGTATTTCATGATGTTTCCTTTGTGTACCAAAGTAACAGAAGTAACTTTTTTGTTTCTCAATGCATCTTTGATGGTTGCACGAACGATACGCTCTGTACCTTCTTTTGATACAGGCTTGACACCCAAAGAAGCAGTCTCAGGGAAACGGATACCCGTTACGCCCATTTCTTCCATTAAGAATTTCTTCACTTTGTCATTCTCAGGAGTACCGTGCATATACTCGATACCTGCATAGATATCTTCAGTATTTTCACGGAAGATAGTCATGTTGACTAAGTTAGGCTTCTTCACTGGAGAAGGAACACCTCTGTACCATTTTACTGGACGTACACAAGCGTACAAATCCAATTTTTGACGGATAGCAACATTCAAAGAACGAATACCACCACCTACAGGAGTAGTTAAAGGACCTTTGATACCAACTAAGTGTTCACTTAATGCATCCAATGTATCTTGTGGCAACCATTCACCAGTTTTGTCCATTGCTTTTTGACCAGCATAGACTTCTTTCCAGTGGATTTTTTTCTTTCCAGCGTATGCTTTTTCTACTGCTGCGTCAAAAACGCGTTGTGCTGCTGCCCAGATGTCTGGTCCAATTCCGTCACCCTCGATAAAAGGGATAATTGGGTCATTAGGTACTTTTAATGACTCTTTCTTAATGGTAATTTTAGTTCCGCTCATTGATAAAAGCTATTTAATTTGTGGTATTTGAACATGAAAAGTTGTAACAGTCAAACGATAAAAGTTAGACTGTGTTTCGATGAGTTCAAAATTCATTTTGGATAGAAAATGAAACTTTGATACTACTCAATCATATCTATAATGGCAACTTTAAGTGTGTTAAATAAAACCCATGATGTCAAGTAAAGGAAAGAGTAAAAAATTAGTCTTTCCGAAAAACGGCGCAAATGTAGGCTTTTTAACGCAAATATGAAAGAAGATAGTAAGCTTAAGCAGACATTTTATTATAAAATCATCACTTGATAAATGCATAAGTACTCGGGCATAATTATTTCGATAATTAGAACAGAGGAAATTTTTTGATTGATTTGGCTTTAAAAACCGCCAATACCCTACGGTCTTTAAGGATTTTTAGAGTGAAATCAAGCGGAAAATTGTCCTGTTCTAATATTGTAAATAATTGTGTCCGAGTACTTAAGTGCGCAACACTATTTATCTGGGTATTTTGAGAGGATTTTTTTTCGTTATTTTCCTCTCAAAAATCCGTTCTCAAGTTTACCCACATAAATAAAGTCTCGCACTTTCGGTTAAGTACTCGGACATAATTATTTCGATAATTATAACAGAGGAAATCTTTTGATTGATTTGGCTTTGAAAACCGCCAATACCCTACGGTCTTTAAGGACTACGGTACCTATAAAATGGGCAATTAGTTGGTGACCTTGAAGAGGTCAACAAAAATAGCCTCAAGCGA
>CAZQTE010000165.1:0-11296 GCA_964595615.1 uncultured Saprospiraceae bacterium | reverse complement strand
TAAGTAAGTTTACGTATTTATTACTTGTTCCCTAAAACAAATGTACAAAAAACTACGGAGTAGTTGAATCACAAAAGCCTCTGATTCCCTTGGAACACAGAGGCTTTTATTAAAAGTAAGGAAAATTGAGTTATTAAAGTCGTAGCTACTGAGACGCTTGCCTATCAACTAACAACTTCCAACCACCAACTAAACCAAAAGTAGAGTAGGATTTTCTAATGTATCTTTCAATGTATTCAAGAATTGAGCACCAGAAGCTCCGTCAACAGTACGGTGGTCACAAGAAAGTGTTACTTTCATCATGTTACCCACTACGATTTTACCTTCTGAAACAATTGGCTTCTCAATAATACCACCAACTGCCAAAATACAAGAATCTGGCGGATTGATAATTGCTGTAAATTCTTCAATACCGAACATTCCCAAGTTAGAGATAGTGAAAGTATTGCCAGACATTTCATCTGGTTGCAACTTACGCTCACGTGCCTTACCAGCCAATGCGCGTGTCTCACTACTTAATTGAGAAAGAGACTTCATATCCGCATAACGCAATACAGGAACCATTAAACCGTCCTCGACTGCAACTGCTACACCGATATTAACTTCTTTGTTCATACGGATAGTATCGCCCATCCATGATGAATTGATAGTTGGATGCTGGCGCAAAGAAACTGCTGCTGCTTTAACTGTCAAATCATTGAATGAAATACGTACTGGAGAAACTGCATTTAGTTCCTTACGTAATTTCATCACTTTATCCATGTTGATTTCTACTGTTAAGTAGAAGTGCGGTGCACCAAATTTACTTTCGCCCAAACGACGTGCAATCACTTTACGCATCTGTGAAACCTTCACATCTTCGTAATTAGCAGCACCACCATTAAATGCAAATGGTACAACTGCTGGAGCTTCTGCCTCTTGTTTGGCTGGAGCTGGTGCACTTGGTGCTGCTGGAGCCGGTGCAGGAGTCGTAACAGGAGCTGCTGCTGGAGCAGACATCTGAGCCTCTACATCACGTTTAACTACGCGACCATTGTCACCAGAGCCACTAATTGTAGAAATATCAATTCCTGCTTCTTTTGCCATGCTGCGTGCTAAAGGTGAAGCCTTTACACGGCTATCACTACTCGCACTTGGAGCTTCTGCAACGGCTACAGGAGCAGATGCTTCTGCCTTTACTTCTTCTTCTTTATTTGCAGTTTCATTATCACTTGATTCTGCAGCTCCGCCTTCTTCAGCTGCAATAGCAGCTTTCCAGTCTTCTCCTTCCTCTCCAATGACTGCAATGATACCGTCGATTGGAACAGCGCCTTCTTTCACTGCTATGTGTAATAAAACACCGTCAAAATAGCTATCTAACTCCATTGTCGCTTTATCTGTCTCTACCTCTGCGATAGTATCGCCGGACTCTACGGAGTCTCCTTCGTTTATCAACCATGCGACGATGTTGCCCTCTTCCATCGTATCACTCATACGGGGCATTCTGATAATCTCTGCCATTTTAGTTTTATTTTGATTCTTCGCTAAATTGTATGAAGGTGACATGAAAAAATAAAAAGTTAAGTTATTATCTGATTTTAGCTTTTTATTTTTTCCTGTCACACAATTTTGCAAAGAACGATTCTATTTTTAGTTCTTTTTTAATTTTGCGCAAAAATATAAGAATATTCTATCATTTTACAGTCAAATGGAGATATTGTTCATCTGATACGAATATTATTTTTTTGAGCGAAAATTCGCTAAAATTTTCGCTGTGTTCTCTTGCTGATTAATAAGTTATTTTTGCACAAAAAATGACTTATTAATCAGCAAGCAAACTTACCTTTGCTTTATGAAAAATGTTGCATTTATACTTTTATTTCTTGTTATTCCTATTTGGTTTTTTACGAACGCCAAACAGAATAACTGGAAGGAGGGACATGTTGGTCACATCATTAGGAGTGTGGATGCAAAAGGATATTATGCCTATTTGCCAGCGATTTTTGTCTATGACGATTTGTCGTTTGGCTTTTGGAAGGATATGCAGAAAAAGTATTTCCCAAAAGCTAAAATAGAACCCTGGCACGACTATCGAAATAAGGCGGAAGGTTCTTACGTAAACAAGTATTATGTAGGAACAGCAATTTTACAATTACCTTTTTTTTTGACGGCACATGCTATCACTATTAGTCAAGGGGGTGATGTAGACGGCTACTCATGGTATTATCAGGTTTTGATAAATATTGGTACTATTTGTTATTTAATCATTGGATTACTTCTTTTTAATCAATTTCTCAAAGCCAATCAAATCAATCGTTGGAAGCGTTTATTGACTTTATATGTAACAGCTTTCGGGACGAATATAGTGGTCTATTGTTTTGATGACCCTGCTATGTCGCATATTTATTCATTTGCTGCGGTGTCGCTTTTTATGGTCTTGAGTGATAAATTCTTTCGTCAAAACTCAATGAAAACATTATTCTTTGCCGCTGTGATTTTTGGTTTAATAGTGCTTATTAGACCCATAAATGGTTTGGTTATTTTTTCTTTACCTTTTTTGGCAGGAACACATGAAAAATTTGTAAAGGGATTTGATTTTATAAAAAATAAACCAGTTTCTATCCTTGTGTCAGCTATGTTGTTTTTTGCTGTGGTAGGCATTCAATTGATTATTTATAAGATACAAACAGGAAACTTCATTGTCTATTCTTACAAAGATGAAGGCTTTAATTTTCTAGACCCCAATATTTTCAATATTCTTTTGAGTTATAAAAAAGGACTTTTCGTTTATACTCCATTGGCAGGGATTGCCTTGATTGGCTTGTTTTTTATGAAGAGATATAGAGGATTAGCGCTTGGCGGATTTTTGTTCTTTTTGACTTATGTCTTGTCGTGTTGGTATCCTTGGTGGTATGGAGGTAGTTTTTCTAGTCGAGTGTATATTGAATATTTTCCTTACATTTTCTTTGCTTTTGCTGTGCTTATAAGTAAAATGAATAAAAAAATAATCCTTGTACCTTTTCTCGCATTGACACTATTTTTGACATTACATAATCAACAGCAAATTATCCTCTATCGTTGGGGAATGATTCATTGGGATAGTATGACGAAAGAAAAATACTGGGAATCTTCTTTGAAAGCAGGGGATATGGTAAGAGGAGAAATTAAGAAGATTTTTGAAGGTAAATAGACATGAGTCATCCCGAACCTTCAAATTAAAAATTCGGGATGACTCATGTTTAGACCATTGTAATCACAGCTTTCCCTTTCACTTTACGCGCAGCAATATCTTCTAAAGCTTGCACCGCATTTTCCAAAGGATAAGTGCCATGAATATGTGGTTTTAGTTTTCCTTCGTGAAACCACTGTACCATTTGAGCAACATTTTGAAAATTCTGTTTAGGTTCTTTCTGAGTGAACGTTCCCCAGAAAACACCTACAATAGAACATTCTTTTAATAATGCTAAGTTTAATGGGATTTTTGGAATTTCACCAGCCGCAAAACCTACTACTAAGTAACGCCCTTTACGTGCCATAGTCCGTAAAGCAGGATTAGTGAAGTCTCCACCAACTGGATCATAAATCACATCCACACCTTTTTTATTCGTCAATTCTTTGACGCGTTCTTTCAGATTTTCTTCGCTATAATTTATCAATTCATCCGCACCATGCGCTTTACATAAATCTAATTTTTCTTGAGTCGAAGCTGCTGCGATGACGTGTGCGCCCATTTGCTTGCCCAATTCCACCGCAGCTAAACCAACCCCGCCTGACGCACCTAGTACCAATAGCGTTTCACCTTCTTGCAAGTTTGCTCTATCTTTCAACGCATGGTAACTCGTCCCATAAGCCAATAAAAACGAAGCGGCATTCACCATATTCATACCGGGAGGCTTTGGAAAACAAACTCTTCCATTCATCGCTATTTTTTCTGCAAAGCCACCATAAGGCGCCATTCCAATGACTTCTTGTCCGACTTTCAAATGCTTGACATTCTCACCTACACGCTCTATAATCCCCGCCACATCACTACCTGGAGAAAAAGGGAAAGGTGGTTTAAATTGATACAATCCTTGAACGACCAATGTGTCTGGAAAATTGACACTACAAGCATGCACTTTAATCAAAACCTCATCAGCTGTTGGTATAGGTTCAGGCACATCTTGATATTTCAAATTGGATAATGGCGCGAATTTATCGCAAATAATAGCTTTCATGTTTATTTTTTTAGGAGTCAGGTGAGAGGAGTCAGGAGTCAGGGCAGCCCTTACTTGTACAAGTTAGAGCTGCCTGACCCCTGACTCCTCGCCCCTGACACCTCACTTTTACATTTCATAATCCACCTCATCTCCAGCCTCTGGTATAGCGGTTGGAGGAGCAGCAGTATTTTCTTTTTCTTCTTTGACATACTTACCTTCCATAGTATAGTCAATAGAAGCTGCTTCAGCAATTGCAGGTTCTTCCATTTCTCCTTCTACGCTACGTGGTTGTAAAATCATATCATCTTCTACCTTTTCTTCTGGACGGTCGAATGGTAAGCCTTTATTCTCATCAAACTTAGCTAATAAGTCTTCAATACTGAATGAAGGTGGTTCTTTGCATTGGTCAGGTGTACCGATACCGTCTTTGCAATTCATGAACTTTTGCATATCGGAATTTTTACAACCTAAGACTGCGGCCGCCATGTATTGCCCCAAACGATAATAAGCTTCCCACTGCACAGGGTCAAAAAACTGGTCAGAAGTCGGCTCGTGCGGAAAATCTGGGTGATAGATTTTATACTTATAAGTGTCAAAGAGCAACTTGTTTTCTTTTGTGTCACGCGGAATAAATGGCTTCCCTTTTGGAGCTAAAACCGTTGATTTGACATAAACCAATGTCCCGATTTTGATGACATTTTTTCCTGTCGCACGACTACGCCCTAGATTGCGACGAACGATACGTTTTGCTGCTTTTAAAGCGGCAGCACGTGTTTCTTCTGAAATTTCTCCTTCACTGTGAATTTTTAAATCCACTTTATAAATAACCTTTTCATCAGCATCCAAACTGTAATTAACTAAAGCTTCGACATTCTTATCTTTTGAGCTACCGTCCTCATAGACTTTGCAGTAAGTGAATGGATTTCCATCCCCGTCATATACTTCAAATTCTTCCCAAACTTTATATAAATCTGCTGTCACAAAACGCTTTTGTGCATAACCATGCGAAGGACGCGGTGTTAAGACATCCTCTGGTTGTTCTCTAAATTGAATGGCAATTCCCAATTCATTTCGAGCACGAATTGTCAAATTATTTAGATCGCCAAATGTTCCTTTTGGGTCTGCACCTGCATCTACTGCAATGATAAGACGGCATTTGCGACGCAATAATTCGTAAACTCCTAAGTTTTCAATGTGACCACCGTCAGAGATATTGAGCTTGCGATTGTCGGTATTTATTTTTGAAAATAATTCATAAAAGAAATAGAATGGCCACCAAACGCGATAAGTCTGCTGCTTAAAACGCTTCATCGGATTATTAACCCAAAAACCTAAACGTGCATTGAATAGCGTCATGAAAACACTCAATACTTTGTTGGAATAATTTCCCATTCCTGGATTAACTGCTGCCGCAGAAATTGTTGTTGCCGCAGGTAAAGTCATCTCGTCATAACCAGGAAATTCATCCGTTTTGACATAATCTACCAATTTTGCACCACAAAATAGAGGCGACAAAACAAAGTAATCATTGGCTTTTGAACCTTTAAAAGCCTCGCCACCACCTGGACTCTGAAGATTAAGACAAGTATTGATAAGAGGGTAGGGATTAAGCCAATCGCGAATATCTTTTCCTTCTGGATTGAAGGTTTTGTGTAATGGAATATTATCGTAGTCACCTGCCCGTTTGAGATAAGCATCTGCTAATTGTGTGCGATAAAAACGGTGGAAACTAAGCGCATTTGGATTTAAAATAAAGCCTGCTAAAATCATTAAAGTCAAGAGAATAGCGTTTGCAATAATCCGCCCTATTAGAGTCGGTGTATCAAAAATTACATTGATAATATCTATTTCAAATATGCCTGCTGTCCGCAATCCTCTTAAAAACATGAAGCCAAACACAACCAAAGCAATCAATGCAACCGTTGTCTCTGCGAGGTTAAAGATTCGAGATACACCCAATTTGAATTTGAAGAAGATATTGGCAAACAGGTGCAAAAAGAAAACAATGATGATGCCTCGTAGTGATCTTTCGATTAAGTGGTTCCAAATAAAGGATTCATCATCACTCTGCGGCATGATGTTTATCATTGGTTCTTCAGTCTCTGCAAAACCAAAAACTTGGCCTAATATTCTAACAAAAATAATAACTGCGGCGATTATCAAAGCAGGACTCAAAAGTGACATCAGTAAACTCACAAAATACCCAACTGTTAGAATAAGAGTATTCCATAATTTGCGAAATGCGGACTGACCGGGTATTAAATACGCGCCATAAGAACGCATGTGGTCGATGTCCTCTTTAACGAAAAGTTTTTCGTAATCACCGCGTTGCTTAAGTGTTGCTTGAATGTATGAACCACAATATCCACCACCAGAAACGGTGCTGAGGTAATCAGATTTTTGTAGTAAATTAAAGATATTTAAGGTCTTGAGAAAACCTAAATTTATGGTAGCAGAACGAATGCCGCCGCCGCTGAGAGCAATCCCAAACTTGGTTTCTGCAAACTTTTCAGCATCTGCGGAGTCCAAGCCGTTTTCTTTCATTTGCGCACGTCGCTCTTTGAGAACTTTGTTCTCTTCAGCTATGACGTCTTCAATTTTAAAGGCTTCGAGGGACATGGTTGTGATTTGGTTTGATAAAGAACGAAAAGATATTCACCGCAAAGACAGAAAGGCGGAGAGCTTTATTTTTTAATTTATAGCGCAAAATGAGAAAAATGCTGCATTTTTACCGCATGAGAATAGGCTTTTTTATTTTAATGACAATTTTTTGTTGTCTAATGTCGGGATGCAGAGAAGAGAGACCGAGAGAGGTAAAGACTGCTTTTTACCATTGGCAGACGGATTTTGACTTGTCTGACTTTGAACAAGATTTCATTAAAAAAACGAAATCTGAGAAGCTGTATGTCAAATTTTTTGATGTGGACTGGAATGGGAAGGAGGCAATTCCTATGGCTTCTTTGAATGTTAAAAATGAAGTTCGAGCAGGTCAGGAAATTGTACCTACTATTTTTATAACTAATCGGACTTTTAAACATTTAGAGGGAGAAGAAATAGAAGATTTAGCTAGGAAGATTTTGGCTAAAATAAAACGAATTTTTGCTGAGTTCTCTGATGCTGAGTTACGTGAAATTCAATTTGATTGTGATTGGTCAGAAAGTACGCGCGGAGCATATTTTTCTTTCTTAGAGTTAATGAATACAAAGATTTTAGAGGAAGATGTGAAATTGTCTGCCACGATTAGATTGCACCAGATTAAGTTTTTTGAGAGGACGGGAGTGCCACCTGTGAAGCGAGGAATGTTGATGTTTTATAATACTGGGGACTTGCGAGATTTTGCGACAGAAAATTCGATTTTAGATTTAAAAACAGCAGAGAAATATTTAGTCAATTTTGATAAATATCCTTTGCCTTTGGACTTGGCTTTACCGCTTTTTCGCTGGGGTGTTTTATTTCGAGAGGGGAAGATGATACGTTTATTGAATGGACTTTCTGAGATTGAATTGAGAGACACTAATTTCTTTCAAAAAACTGCGAATCAACGATTTGTCGTAAATGAGAATACCTATTTGGCAGGTCATTACGTTTATAAAAAGGATAAGATTCGTTTGGAGGAAATAAGTCAAACTAAATTAGATAGTGTGGTGCAGCTTTTGCAGCCAATATGGGGAGCTAATGACTTGACATTGACATTTTATCATATTGATAGCACTCTGACTCAACAATTTTCGAGTCAGCGCCTTTTAGAATTAAATAATCAACTGAAAAAGAGGTGATTGCCCGACAATGATTTGTATTTGAGTAGAAATTTTGAGTTAATAATCTTAAAAAGTCTGACAAGTGTGCAAAAATATTTGTATTTTTAGGGATGAGATAGGAGCGAAATTCGTATTAATAATTTTGTAAAGAGATAAATGATTGATTTAGAGGAAGAAGAGATTTTAAAACAAAAAAGAAACACACAAGGTACAGCATGAAAAATAAAATACTATTAGCAGCAGTTTTAATTTTGTTTTTTTCTTTCGCGGGAAATGCACAAGGCACTTTTCAGCCAAAGGCACTTGATGATACTCCAAAGGGGATTGTCTATAATAAAGAATTTACCGTTAATTTCGCAGCACAAACTAATGGATTTGAGTTGGGATTAGATTTTGGTAAATTAATAACTTATTATAAAACACGCTATTATCATTTTAGTATCGGAGAATTAAAGCATTCTCGTGAGACGCGTTCTGACCTGCAAGCAACTATCCCAAGTACGATTGTTTCTCGTTCTTATATTTTTGGAAAACAGAATAACCTTTATGCTGTTCGTGCTGGCTTAGGAAACAAACGCTACCTTACAGAAAAAGCTAAAGAAAAGGGTGTTTCTGTTGGTTTAAAGTATGAATTTGGACCAACTTTAGGTTTGTTGAAACCTTACTATTTAGAGGTTTTTGTGCCAGAAAGTGTAACATCACAGAGAACGCGTTCTGTTCGCTATACGGAAGAAACAGCATCGCAGTTTTCTGACCCTTCTCGCATTTTTGGCGCGTCTAGTCGTGCAACTGGTTTTAGTGAAATTAAACCAACTTTTGGTGCACACGGAAAATTCGCTATACATTTTGATTGGGGAGCATTTGATGAATACGTAAAAGCACTAGATGCAGGTATTATGGTAGATGTTTTTCTACAAAAAACACCAATATTATTGGATGGTGTAAATATTAATAACGAAGCTGTCGAAAATCGTAACCTATTCCTTAACCTTTTTGTAAATTTGCAGTTCGGGAAAAGAAAGTAAAATTTTAGTTGTTGTTTAAGTACATGACCCTATTTATTTGGACATTTTGAGAGGATATTTTTATCGCTATTTTCCTCCAAAAAATAGTTCCGTAGCTAAGGCTATGCAACGATTTTTTGAAGAAAACTATCGACAAAAACCTCTCTCTCAAATTTATCCAAATAAATAAGGTCATGTACTTAACTGTTGTCAGTTGACAATATGCGACTTAGAAAAGAGATAAAACCCGATGTGTTTTATCTCTTTTCTTTTACAACTTTCTCTCTAAATAAAGGTTTTTATACAACGAATGCGGAGTTGATTGTTGAGACGAGATTATTTAATAGACATTCGACATTATACATTTAAAAAAATGCTAGAATTACCAATCGTAGAAGCGAAGGAAAAACGGACACGTAAGCCAGATTGGTTACGGGTAAAGTTGCCAATTGGTGCTGAATTTAAAAAAGTCCGTAAGCTGGTTGACGAATATAAATTAAATACCATTTGCCAAAGTGGGAATTGTCCTAATATGGGTGAATGTTGGGGGGCAGGTACAGCAACTTTCATGATTTTGGGGAATACTTGTACCCGTTCTTGCAGCTTTTGTGCAGTGAAGACTGGTCGTCCACCAGAATATGATGAAGACGAACCACGTCGCGTGGCAGAAGCTATTCGTCTTATGCAAGTGAAGCATGCTGTTATCACATCTGTTAATCGAGATGAGTTAAAAGACCGTGGAGCAGAGGTTTGGTATCAAACTGTAGTGCAAACGAAAGAACAATCTCCAAGTACGACAATAGAAACTTTGATTCCTGATGTGCGTGGGACTTGGTTTGCCTTAGAGCGTATGATTAGTGGAGGGCAAGAGGTAGTTTCTCATAATATGGAGACTGTTTCTGAGCTTTACCGCAAGGTACGACCACAAGGGAAATATGTACGTAGTTTGGAACAATTGAAGCGTATTAAAGAATTTGGTAAACGTACGAAGACTGGTGTTATGGTTGGGTTAGGAGAAACGCAAGACCAGATGTTGCGCCTTATGGATGATTTGCGTGAGCAGGATTGTGATGTTTTGACGATAGGACAATACTTGCAGCCAACTAAAATGCACTTAGCGGTAGATGAATTTATTCACCCAGATATCTTTGCGATGTATAAGGAGGAGGGAATGAAGCGTGGATTTAGTTTTGTGGAGAGTGGTCCTTTAGTGCGTAGTTCTTATCATGCGGAGCGTCATTTGTAATTTCCGTATATTGAAATAAGAGTTTCAGAATAGATATAAAAAAAGCTGATTTCGTTAGAAATCAGCTTTTTTTGTGCAAGTTTTAAAAACTCACAATTTATTACTCAGAACTCTTTTAGCTTGCTGTACGTAACAAGTATTTTTCGATTTCGCGACCGAATGAAGAGTTAGGAAATTCATTTTTGATACGCATATACGCACTATTCGCAGAAGACTTATCATTTTCTTTCTCGCTCAACATTGCATATTTATGCAAGTAATAAGGAGTTAAAACTTCATTTTCTGCGCCGTTAGCAGCTTTTTTATAATAGCTTAATGCATTGCTCATATCTCCTTTTTCGGAATAAGCATCACCTAATAAACCATTTTTCAAAACTGGCATCAATTGACCTTCTGCATCAATATTACCTAGATGTTGGATGGCATCATCAAATTTACCAAGATTCATAAATCCAACAGCTGAGTAGTAAGCAGCAGCATTAGATGCCTCTGCTACACCAAAATCATTTTCAATATCTGCAAAACCTAAGTTAGAACCACCAGGATTGTTGATTGCTAATGCAAAGCTATCTTGAGCAAATTGATTTTCAGCAACCCACATTTGTTCTAAAGCAGCTTCTTGTTTTGGTTGTACGTAGAAGTTTTTGTAAGCTAACCAACCACCTACTAATAAAACCAGAGCTACTAAACCTCCGAAAAGTGCATTTTGATTTCTCTCCATAAAGTCACCTGCACCTTCTGTTACCTGCATTACGTCAACTAATACCTCGTCTTCTTGTCCCGCTTCTTGTTTATTCTTTTTGATTGTTTTTTTTCTTCTTGCCATTGTTAGTTGCTGTTCGAGGAAATTTCCAGCTTGGAATATTTCCTTGTTATAAAATCAGTATCTCAGATTATGTATGACTGATTTACGATAATTTCTTCTTTGAGTTACACCCTTTGATTTCTATTCTAAAATAAAGAATTAAGAAAAATCAAAAGATACAATTTTGTGAGCTTTTAAAAAGCCGCGCAAAAATAGGTAATTTTTAATATATCTGCTTGTTTCTATTGCAACATATTAATAAATTGATAAATTTTTTTGATTTTTTTTTCAAAAAAGGAGTTTAG
>CAZQTE010000164.1:0-11337 GCA_964595615.1 uncultured Saprospiraceae bacterium | reverse complement strand
TATTCGAAGGTTTGGTTCTTTTGTAGGGGGTTGTGGTGAAATTTGGTTTTTGCATTTTTTCTTAATTAAAATCACCTTTTAAAATAAATTTAGAGGCTTAAGAATATTCCCATTCTCGTCTGCTTTGGAATTTGAATTTAAAATTTCCAAAGCATATTTAAAAGGTGGTATTTTCAACAATTCAAACAATTCGGCAAATTCTCGAAATATCACTTCTTGATATACTGACTTTCTAATATATTTTCCTAAAAATGAAAATTCTATTACTTTTTCAACCTCATCATAATTAATAAAATAACATCGCCGAAAATGATTTCTTAGTAATAATGGATAATGTGTCAAATCTTTAATTTGTCCTTTAATTCCATTTGGAAATTTATTCAAAAGAGAATAATAACACATTTTCGCGGCTTGTATTAATATTTCTTTTTTCTGTAAAGTAGATATTTTAAATTCAGGATAATAAGTCAAATCCCAGTAATCTCCTATACCTCCCCAAAATTCAGGATTACAAAGAATACTGCGAATTAATACAACTTGATTTCCCCTTATTTTTTCAATAACAAATTGTTCCTCTTTTGTAATATTTCTATAAAATAAGACATCTTCCCAATCAACTTTTTCCTTATAATCATCAGACCAAAATAATTTTCCATTATCAAATATCATTTTACCCTCAGAAACATTTCTCAATAAGTACTCTTTGAGTGTTTCATTCACTATATAGTAATTTCGTCTTTCTGATTGCCAAAAGAATTTTAAAGATTTACTATAAAAAGTTAATTCTTGGTGATATTTTATCTCTGTTCTTTTTAAATGATTTTCCGCCTCTTTCCTTGTTTTAAAAATCGATTGATAATACCCTCCATACACAATCAATGTAGATTCTCGAATTGCATAAAAACAATCCTGCTCATAATCAGTAAAATCGAACTCAAGGCTTTCTTGATTACTTTCCATTTTATAGTTTTTCACCTTTTCGTATTTATCGCTAACTCCCCCAAATCCCGCCCCCCCAACTGCACCATATTATTCTTCAAATCATCACTTAAAATCTCAATAACATGCTCCGCACCATGTTCTCCAAGCGCTGCTACACCATACAAAAATGGTCGTCCAAGCAAAATAAATTCCGCTCCCAAAGCCAATGCCCGCATCATATCTAAGCCCGTCCGCACACCACTATCAAACAAAATTGCCGTCTTTCCTTTTGCTACTTTTACAATCTCTGGTAAGGCTTCAATAGACGTTATTGCGCCATCGAATTGTCGCCCACCGTGATTAGAAACGACGATACCGTCTAAGCCTAATTCTACTGCTTTTTCTGCATCTTTGGGGTGTAATATGCCTTTTAAAATCACAGGGCCGTCCCACTCTTCTTTTAGTGTTTTGCAATAGTCCCAACTCAAAGTTCCGCCCAAACGATTGCCGACAAATCCACTGACAAACTTCATGCTTTTATACTCCGTATATGCCTCAATCGTCCGTAATGCTGGTAATCCACGCTGTAAAGTTTTCAGCGTCCAAGCGGGATGCGTAATGCCTTGCCAAATCATTTCTGGCGTGATTTGAGGTGGCATTTTTAATCCTGCTCTTTTAGTACGTTCTCGGCGACCTGCCATAGGAACATCAGCTGTGACGATTAAAGTGTGAAAGCCCGCTGCTTTTGCGCGTTTTAAAATATCTTGTCGCAATTCTTTATCCCTCGGCGGATATAACTGAAACCAGCCCATATTTCCAATATGTGGTGCCAAGGCTTCGGGTGTTTCCGTTGCCACAGTGCTGAGCGTGAAAGGAATATTGCGTTTTTTAGCAGCTTTCGCTAAAATGATTTCTGCTTTTGGCCACATCAATCCCGTCAATCCAACTGGCGCAATACCGAAAGGCGCCGCAAATTTTTGCCCCAGTATTTCTGTTTCAATGTTCGCGTTAAATGCCCCTTTGCAAAACTGTGGTCTAAAATTTATCTTGTTGAAGGCATCCTGATTTCTATCTAAAAGACTTTCTCTACCTGCTCCTGTTTCCAGATATGCCCAGGCGACTTTTGGTATGCGTTTTTGGGCTTTTTTCGCCAAATCTGATACCATTGGATAGTCGTTGAGGTACTTTTGTTTGTGCTTTTCGTAGCTCATTTTGGGCTTGTTTTTCGGTTTTACTCCTCTTCTCCTGTTAATATTGCTTTGACAAATTGATTGGTTGCTAAAGTGTTGTCTTCTATCTTTTTCAAATAGAATTGATGTGTTTTTAACCACTTTTCTACTTGATTTTGTTTCATTGCTGTGTATTCTTTGAATACTTTATAGCGAAATTCGGCATCCATTGCGCTGCAAAATTCTAAGGCGATTAAGTGATGTGCATAAGTACCGCCGTAGCGACCAGGTTTCGATACAATACCTTTGGCATGGGTCTTTTCTATCCATTGTTTTGCGCTCAAATAAAAGTTGGGGACACCTGCTTTTACACGTATTGAGAGGTAGCCTTCTTTGTTATAGTTTGGATTGTTATCGACTTCCCACGTATTCAAAAATTCGAGTGTAGTCAACAATTCTAACCATTTACTGATGACACGAGATGTGTCTTCACTAATAAGTTTGGCAAGGTCTGTCAGACAAAGAAAGTCTCCTTCTTCCGTCTCCTTTATCGCTACTTTCTGCGCACCAATTATAATATGTTTACTCATTTTCTCACTCATTTTTTTTAATCCCCCCTATATAGGGGGGATTAAAAGTTTGCTTAAAAAAGTATGTGTAATTACATACACTTTTATTTTAAACCCCTCTAATTAGGGGGAGTTTAATATACTCAAATTCGAGGATATTACAATTAAACATAATCATCTAAAATAGACGCTATTTCTAATTAGGTCGAATTTGCCCCAATTAAAAGTCAAACAACACAATTTTTACCTCCGCCTAAAAATCCATAAATGAAATAGAGATAAAACTCATAATCAGAATAAAAAGAGGGTAATTGCCCCCCCTTTTCTCAAGGATATATTAATTTCAGCTAAAAAGTACGTGTAATTACACAAACTTTTGTACAAAATTCTAATGTCCTCAAATTTGAGGACATTAGAATTGACCTTGGCAGCTAAAGCAACCGGTACGGTTATACCCGTCCCGTCCATTCCGACTCTCCCACTTCCACCACTTTCAAATCCTTCTGCCCTTCCAAATACAAGCGTAAAGCTACCGCAGCCGCAATTTCTTTCTCTACTTGCTGCTCTGCTTTCAAGTCTTCAGGCGAGTAATAATTTTTAACAAAATGTGTATCAAAATTGCCCGAAATGAAGGCATCATGCTCACAAACGAACTTTCCGAAAGCGAGGGTTGTCGCTACACCTTCGATTTTATAGCCTTTGATAGCGTCTTTCATCAATTGCAATGCCTCGTTCCGGTCTTTTCCGTAAGTGATGAGTTTGGCAATCATTGGGTCGTAATAAATTGGAATTTCCATGCCTGCCTCGTAGCCGTCGTCGACGCGGATACCTTCGCCTTCTGGCAATTCATAAGTGTCGAGTGTGCCGACACTTGGGAGGAAATTATTGAGTGGGTCTTCGGCGTAAACACGTAATTCAAGCGCATGACCTTTGATACCCAAATCCTTTTGTGAGAAGGATAACTTTTCGCCGCGTGCTACTTTGATTTGTTGCTCTACAAGGTCAACGCCGCTGATAAGTTCTGTAACGGGGTGTTCTACTTGAAGACGGGTATTCATTTCTAAGAAATAGAAATTTTTGTCGCCGTCTAAAAGGAATTCGACCGTTCCTGCACCTACATAATCACAAGCTTTTGCAACTTTAACAGCTGCTTCACCCATTTTCTGGCGCAATTTATCATCTAAAACAACACTTGGCGCTTCTTCTACTACCTTTTGGTGACGACGCTGGATACTACATTCACGCTCAAAAAGGTGGACAACGTTTCCATGCGTATCTGCCAAAACTTGAATTTCGATATGGCGCGGTGAAGTGACATATTTTTCGATAAATACCGAACCGTCTCCAAATGCGGAAACGGCTTCACTAATCGCACGTTCCATTTGGTTGGGTAATTCTTTTAGATTTTCGACGACGCGCATTCCTTTTCCACCACCACCTGCGGAGGCTTTAATCAAGATTGGAAAGCCAATTTCTTTAGCAATTTTCTTGGCTAATGCGACATCGGTAATGGCTTCCTCAATACCTGGCACCATTGGAATTTTGTAATCACGAACCGCTTCTTTGGCAGCTAATTTACTTCCCATGACACGGATAGCGTGTGGACGTGGACCAATAAATGTGATACCTGCGGCTTCTACTTTTTCGGAGAATTCAGCATTTTCACTCAAAAATCCATAGCCAGGGTGGATGCCGTCTGCACCCGTGTCTTTCGCTGCTTTAATAATTTTGTCCATGACTAAATAGGACTTCGCGGAAGGGGCTTCGCCTAAATATACTGCTTCGTCGGCGAAGCGAACGTGTGGGGCTACGCGGTCTGCGTCACTATAAACAGCGACTGTTTTGATGCCCATATTCCGGGCGGTGCGCATGACACGGAGAGCGATTTCTCCTCGGTTGGCTATTAGTATTTTTTTCATGGTGGTATTTATATCTTTTTAATGTTGTTTGTATCAGCTTAGAAAGCTGATATACGGGCTACTCGGGTTGGAAACCCAAGTTACGGCGGAATATATTCCATGCTTTCTCTCCTATTCTATCGGTCAATTCTTCTAAGAAATAACTTCCTGCTGCGGGGTCTACTACTCTATCCATATAACTTTCTTGTTGCATTAAATGATTGATATTCAATGCAATACGGCGAGAGAAATTGTTTCCTCCTGCATTTTGAAATTGGTCAGACGGATGAATGAACAAGCGTGTTGCGCCACCGATGACGGCAGACATGGCTTGCGTTGTTGCTTTGATTTTATTATAATTTTCGTCCTCTGATTGTTCAGCTTCTGTGAGGTGAATTTCAATCGTTGAGTCTGCGATTAAGTCTTTGTCCCAAGCAGTTAGGACTTGCTGCCACAGTGTTTTTAATGCTCGAATTTTTGCGATACTTGGAAAGTAGTCGTCCGAGACTGTTAGCGAAAATTGGATATTCTTGTGATATTGTTTAATGTCCAAATTTTGATTGTGCAATTCATTTAAAAATCCATTGGCAGATTGGATGGCTGCTGCGAGTTCTTCTGCCGTGTCGGTGTATTCTCCTTTTGTATCAGCTACCAAAAGTTTACATTTTGCTAATTCGGTAACAGTATTTTTAAAGTCTTCAATATCGTTTAAAGGATTGTGGCGACTTTGAAAAGAACACGCAACTTCCACTGGATTCTGCCCTTTTTCTTTTATGATTTTAATAAAATTAGTCGTTAAACGCTTCCAAGATTTGCCTTGATAAACGAAATGATTTGAAATCCATTCGTGTTGAATATCTTTCAATAATTCGCGCATTTCCTCGATTGTTGGCGTTTCGTTGACTTCAAAGCATAAGGCATTTGCACCACGCATTAGAGCTGATAATGCTTGCTTATTTGCAGCTTTGTATTCTTCGCCTTTGACTATGATGACTTCGCCGATTTCCCACGTGTTATTTGCACGTCCTGCGGTCATTGGCAGCTTATCCTCTGTCAAATCTTCTTTGTGGAAGAATGGTGAAAGCGTCAAACCTTGATAGTCCCAATTGAGTCCCTCCAACGGTTTTCCCTTTAAATCTTTCTCGACTTTAGCGAGCCAATCAGCTTTGGATTGTGGATTGAATTCTTTGAATAGTTTCATAAATGAAGGTTAGTTCGCGGTATTTTAAAGTATGTAAGCAGACCAACAACTACCAACTGTCAACTGCCAACTATTCATTACTCCATTTCAATCAAAATCTGCCCTTTTTCAACGGCATTTCCTTTTTGAACTTCGATAGATTTTATGACTCCTTCTCCTTCTGCTTTTAATACGTTTTCCATTTTCATGGCTTCTAATATTAGGAGCTGGTCGCCTTTTTCGACAGATTGTCCAGGCTGGGCGAGTATGTCTAAAATCAAACCAGGCATTGGTGCTTTGACATTTTTCAAGACTTGTGTACCTCCAACGGATAGACCCATTTTTTTGACTAATTGGTCGTATTCATCTTCGATTTTGACTTCGTATTTGTTGCCGTTAACCTCGATAGTCATGGTTTTTTCGGCAGTATTTTTATGTAGTAGATTGATTGCAAAAGAACGATTGTCTTGCAAGAGGTGGAAGGAATTGTCTCCCGACTTTTGGTGCGGGACAGGCTTCGTTTTTATCAAATCTAACGATTGTGCTTGGTCGGCAGTTAGATTGACTTCTGTTTCGTCAATAATAATTTTATAACTCATCGGTGGCTTTATTTGTGAGCGAATTTTCGCAAGCCCGAAAGTAAGGTTTATCTGACACACAGACAAGGTTTCATAAAAAAGGAAGTATGGGAATAAGGATTTTTTTGTCTTAACTCAATAATTCTACTAATTCAGTCAATTCTTTTTGCTGTGCAATATTCAAAACAGTCCTCCTCTCCATGTTAGCAATTGACTTATCTGCCCCAGCATTCAATAACATTTTAGCTACTGCTATTTGTCCAAAATTCACCGCAAAATGCAATGCTGTTTCGCCATTATCATTCTGTAAATTTAAGTCCGCGCCGCGCTTAATCAGCATTTCGACCATATCTGTATTGTCTTTAAAACAGACTCCCATTAATGCAGTATTTCCGTTCGCTACTTTTTCATTAACATCTGCGCCTGACTCAATGAGATACTCTGCTATTTCTTTTTGATTGACGTAAGTTGCCATGATTAAAGGCGTAAATCCACGTGTGTCTTTTTGATTCGCGAGTGCGGGATTAGCTTCGGTCATTGATTTGACTGCGGCTAAATTTCCTGTTCTGATGGCGTTTATGTATTCCATTTTTTAGTTTTGAATGTGTAGGTAAGGTAACGGGCATTTCTATTTATAAAGGTTCGTGATTGAAATAGATTAACACTTTTTTCTGAACTTTAAATGACCGTTACCTAAACGATTTTCACAAAAGTAAGATAAGAAAACTTTATACTGATGATATTGTTATTAGTTTTTCTAATTAGATAATGACCAAGGCAGTCCATGATAGCTATCGGGACAGTCAGTATAATTTGAATATGAATTTACAACAAATCGAATATGCACTTTTGCTACAAAAGTATGGCTCGTTTTCTAAAGCGGCTAAACAGGGTGGATTGACGCAATCTGCTGTTAGTCAGCAGATTACTAAATTAGAGAATGGCTTGGGTTTTCAAATTTTTGATAGACAAACGAAGCCTATTAAACCTACTACCATAGGTTTTCGATTTTTGGAAAAAGCGCAAATGGTTCTCTTGGAAGTTCAACAATTACGGGAATTTGCAATGCAGCTGGAGGAGGAAGCAGAAGGGGCATTGACGATTGGTATTATTCCTACGCTTTCGCCCTATTTGGTGCCGTTTTTTATAAATGAGTTGAATGAGAAATATCCGAAGATAAAATTGACGATTCGGGAGATGATGACGAAGGATATAGTACGTGGTATTTTGGATAGGGAATTGAATGGTGGAATTATTTCTACACCGATTACAACTAATCTGGAGTTTGAAATTGAGCCACTTTTTTATGAGAAGTTCTTTCTTTATGCATCCTATAAACATCCTCTTTTTGAGAAAAAGAAGGTAGATATTGCCGATATAAAAGCAGATGATTTGTGGTTGTTGAATGAGGGAAATTGCTTTAGTGACCAGGTGAATAATATGTGTCAAATCAGCGCACGAAGCGATATTAAACCTGATTTGGATTATCGGAGTAATTCGATTGATGCCTTGCGTCGCATAGTTGAATATAAAGGAGGATTGACTTTTTTGCCTGAATTAGCGACCTTGAATGTGTCTGAGAGTGAAGAAGATATGATTAAGAAATTAGAAGGCAAACCGCGTGCGCGGGAGATTAGTTTGATTTATACAAAAGGAGAAACGAAAAAGCCTCTGATGCAAAAAATGGCGTCTGTGATAAAGTCTTCTTTGCCGACCTCGGTTTTGAATAAAGGGGAGAAAATTATGGTGAAGACGAATGTGGAGGTTTAAGTTGGTTATTGGTTATTTTACTTATAAAATATTGATAGTCAAAAAACTTACAAGTAAAACAACCAGTAACTATTAACCAGTAACTAACTAAGCTTTCTTCCGATTAGCTAAGTAAAATTCCTTAAACAAAGCACGCGAAATAATCAACTTCATAATCTCACTCGTTCCGCCATAAATACGTAAAACACGTACAGAAGCATAAGCCCGCGCCACATCATATTCCCAGATAAATCCGTAACCACCAAAGAGTTGTAAACATTCATCTGCGACTTTTCCAACCATTTCAGAAGCCTTTAATTTTGCTGCTGATGCTTGTACAGGTGTCAATTGGTGTTTGGCTTGCAACTCGACACATCTATCTAAAAATGCTTGGTAAACCATGACTTCTGCCGCACAGTCCGCCAATTTAAACTGCGTATTTTGAAATTCGGCTAAAGATTTATTGAATGCACGACGTTCTGTAACGTACTGCAAGGTCTTTTCTAAAACACCAATCGCCGTACCTAATGCTTCTAAACCGATTGCCAATCTTTCACGTGGCAATTCGACCATCATATATTTGAAGCCCATGCCTTCTTCTCCCAAAAGATTGGATTTTGGCACTTTTACATCTTCAAAAAACAACTCGCAGGTATCTTGTGCTTTTGCGCCAATTTTATCAAAAGGCTGTCCTGTTGTAAAGCCTTCTGTCCCTTTGTCGATAAAAATTAGGCTGATTCCTTCATTCGGTGTACCCACATTTGTACGACAGGCGGCGATGACAAAATCACAGCAATGTCCGTTCGTAATGAAAGTTTTTGAACCATTAATTAAATAATGGTCGCCTTTGTCCACCGCCGTTGTTGCTAATGCTTTTAAATCTGAACCTACGCTCGGTTCTGACATTCCGATACTACCGATGAGCTCGGCAGTTACCATTTTGGGGAGGTAGTGATTTTTTTGTTCGTCTGTACCATAATTTAGGATATATGGCGCCACAATATCAGAGTGAACTATCAATCCAAAATCAATTCCAGCCTTTCTCACTTCCTCGATAACTAATGCGCTGAAAGTAAAATCAAAGCCACTTCCACCATATTCTACGGGCATATCCATACATAAAAAGCCCTGTTCGCCCATTTTTTTCCAGAACTCCTTAGAGACAAACTTTTGTTTTTCCCATTTTTCATATTCTGCGACTCCTTCTTTTTTCAAAAATTGCGCTAAGGCATCGCGCACCATTTTGTGTTCCTCGGTATCGTAAACTGCGCGTGGCATTTCTATGGATGAATACATAATTTAATTTTGAATGAAGAATTTTGAATTTTGAATGCATCCTCTGTTTTCAAGCTTATTCAAAATTGCAATACCATTCTTCTTTGTGGTGGTAATTCTACTAATTTTGGACAAAGATAATTTTTTTCTGTTTACCTCCTGCGTCCTTTGTGTCAAAAGAAAATCACGACTTTTTTCCAATAACTCCCCTACTCTTTATTAACTTCACGAAAATTTAAAAATTCATATTTCCTATTTCATACTTCATATTTGTAAAAAATGGCTTCTAAAAAAGACGAAACGGCTTCTTTCGTATTAAGGTTTACGCAAAAAATCTTCCAATCTGAGGAGGGAGAAGCGCAGGTGCAATGGCGTGGTAATATTCGACATGTCCAAACAGGAGATGAAAAACGCTTTTCTAAATTTGAAAATGTCACTCAGTTTATACAGGAAAAATTGGCGGATTTAACGGTGACGGCTATGGAAGATAAATCGCCCGAAGAACAAAAAGGTATCTTAGCAAAAAGCTTTGATTTATGGAAAAGGATGGCAATGGAAACGCCAAAGTTAGTCGCTGAAACTATCAAAGACCCGAAAAAAGGAATCGCGCAGATACAAACTCAAATTAGTCAAGCAGGGGAATTTATCGGTGCAACTATCGAAGATGCTAAGGAAAATTTGCCAGAATTACCAGACATTATGGGACATAGCAAAGAGGAACATTCTGCGATTATGCGAAAATTGGAGGAGATGTCTGCAAAAATGGAGGAATTGAGTGCGGAGGTGAAAGTTTTGTCTAAAAAGAAAAAGTAAACTAACCAACCAGTTAACAAAGTTTCATTTTCCTCTGCATGGAATCACTTCGCAAACAACTTTCAGATATACGTACTAAACGGGAAAACGCTGCTATTCAAGTGTTTACGCTCGGTAGTTTTCGCGTACTGCGCGAGGGCGTGGAAGTCGGTACGAAAGATTGGGGACGAGATAAGGCGATTCAATTGTTTCAATTTTTGGTGACAGCGCGAGAAAGACGGGGTTTGCATAAGGAGCAGATTATTGACCGGATTTGGGAAGAAGTGGGTTTGAAAGCTGGGGAGTCGAACTTTAAAGTTGCCATGCATGGCATCAATAAAGCACTCGAACCTAATCGCCCAAGTCGAACAGAACCACGTTTTATTTTACGACAAGGTCTTACTTATCAACTTAATATTCCTGAGATTTGGATAGATGCGGAGGCGATTGACCATTGTATCGAAATCGGGAATCAAGCACTCGATGAAGATGATAAATTGGCTGAAGAAGCCTATCGAGAGGCAATAAATTTACATCATGGGATTTACCTTCCCAATCGTTTATATGAAGATTGGTCGAGTGAAGAACGGGAACGTTTACAGGTTCTTGCACTCGGTGCGATTATTACTTTGGCAGAGTTGGAATTAGAGCAAAATCCTATGGAAAGTGTTCGCTTGGCTTCGCAAGCTATTCAAATTGATGCAGCTTGGGAAGATGCTTATCGGGTGCAAATGCAAGCATATCTAAACAAAGGTAATCGTCCTATGGCAATTAAAACGTATCGAAACTGTGTGAAGGTTTTGGAGGAAGAATTTGGAATTGAGCCTCTGCCAGAGACGCAAAAGTTGTTTAAAGAAATTCAGGGAAAATGATAAATACCTTACGATTATTCTTAAGTTGAGAAGAGGCTGAACTTTGTTTGTCCAGCCTCTTCTCATTTTAAGCACTTTCCAGTTCACTTTCCAATTTTAACACCGCATCACCGTCATCTTGTTTGATGTAGTAAGCAGGATTATCCTTAGTACCATTGCGCGTTACTTCGTTTCCTTTAATTTTTCGTGTGGTACTTTTTTCGAAAGAGGATTGTACTTCTCCTTCTGCTGTACCATTGCCCCAATTCCATTTTACGGAATCGCCTTCTTTAAATTTTGCTGATTGTAACGGATTGCGTACCTAACTTTTAAATCCATTGAGAGAAGCAGCAAT
>CAZQTE010000163.1:0-11399 GCA_964595615.1 uncultured Saprospiraceae bacterium | reverse complement strand
TCGCACCTGACTCCTATTTCTTCCGCGCCGCCAACTCCTTCTTATACTCATTATTGCTATCATACAAACAATACTGGTCATACTTCTCACGGTCTTTCTCTGCCCAGATATCTTTCCCAATATTACACAAAATAACCAATTCCTCATATATGCCATTTCCATCATCTACCCGACGTTCTACGGCAATATCGCGCTCACTGATACGGTCAATTTGCAGATTAGTTAGACGTTCAAACTCTTGATTTGCTTCGACGATACGCGATAAGATATTTTCATTCACACCAGCCTCGCTCAGCCAGTCCATTTGCTGACGCGCCACACGGACAACGCGACGACCACAAAAAATCAATTGAGAATCGGTCATGTCACCCAATTTAGAAGTTCCAAATTTGCGGTAACGTCCCGTCCGATTACTAAACTTCATTGCCACTCGAGTCATCAAACTTCTAATCGCATTCTTCAATTTATCGCGCGATTTATTCTTCTTTTCCGTCGCAATCATTTGGTCACCTACCAATTCATCATCATCTGGTAAGTCCCTAAATTTATCCACTCTACCCTTAAAACGTTTCAGGCGTTCGAGGTCATAACCATAACCTTGAAAATGCTGCGTGTCCCGATGTGCCAAGCGAATAGCGGAAATACAATGCATGTATAAATCTGCATCTGGCCAGTTGTGATTGCGATTAGTATCTTGTTTCTTCACGATTTCTGTAATGTTTGTTAAAAAGTATCAATAATTTGATTATCAGTAGTTTACAAATGTAAGTGTTTTAATTTTAAAAACAAATAATTTTCAATTAAAAACAATTTTGTTTATTATTTTTACTGTATTAAAATTTTCTTGCTAATAATTCAAAAATTAAAACAAAAAAACAAATCTCATTCATAAAGTCTATTAGACAAGGAATTTTATAATTTACTGATTATCGGTTAAATAAAAAACGGGTTGAAGTAGTAATACTTCAACCCGTTTAATTTTTTTAGAAAAATTTATTCATTTAAATCTGTATAAAATTTTCTAATTGCATCTAATGTATGCTCATTTGCAGCGTAACATTTATCAGAACCTTCCCAAAAGACATCTAAGACTTTAGCTCTTGCCAATTCTCTTAAATGTGCTTGTGTTACATCCAATTCTAATCGAATTTTATTTGCAATAGCTTCTTCTTTCAGAATTTCTTCTTCTTCAAAAAAGCTTAAAATGCGTTGACGTAACTTGTGGTCAAGAGAGCGACAAATCATAAATGCTTTTTTTACATTAGCATAATCAATGCGCAAACCGTTTTCACCCCCTCCCGCGGAGAAGTTTTTTAAATTTTCATGTTTCATAGGACTAAAGTTTTCAGGCAACTAGACCAGATGTCATAGTGTAAAACATCCTGTACCCATTATTTTCATGTATGTAACTCGTCAAGAACGGCAAATGTAAGTGAATGGTTTCATATAAGCGACAAATTTGTGTTAAAATTTATTTGTTAAATAGTAATATGACTTGATTTGTAAAAATCCCCTTTATCAATAAACTAAATTTCGCTTCACTTTTGAATAATATTGCTTTTAAAGTATGATAATATTATATTTTTAAAATACTGTTAATCAAAGTTTTATAGTTTTTATTTTGCTTTTTGCGATGATTTTAAAAAAAAAGGCATGATTTTTCCATACAACATATTGTGATAAAGTTATATATGTGGACTAGGCATTGGATTTAAATTTTAAAAGCAAAAAATCAGTTCAGTAGTTAATTAGTCTAATGTAAATGTAGAATTTACATTAGTACATGACATTATTTATGTGGGTAAACTTGAGAGAGAGATTTGTTTGATAGTTTTCTTCAAAAAATCGTTGCATAGCCGTAGTTACGGAACTATTTTTTGGAGGAAAATAGCGGAAAAATATCCTCTCAAAATGCCCAGATAAATAGTGTCATGTACTTAAATAAGATGTCTTTCTCTATTGTGCTATTTTTTAAATTCCCTCTTAAGAACATGAACAAAGCGTACTTACTCTTCTTTTTCGCTTTCCTTTTCGGCTCTACTCAGTTGAGTGCCGAGGGGTCTGTAGATTTCATTAACTATCCAGGGCATCGGCTATTCCTTCGGTCAGACAAAGACCAACAAATGAAGGTATATGCTAAAGCAGGAGAATTTATTAATGTCGGCTCATCGCACACAGGCTTTGACGGTGGTGTCATTTCTGTTTATAGACCAGATGGAACATTACATACAGTCTTTGATGGTAGTGATGGTTCTACAGGGATTATTTTCAATAATATAGAAGAATTAAATGGCCCAACAGGTGCAGCGAATAATGGTTATACGCCAGGAGTTGTGCAGGTTACAGCAGCTACCGAGGGTATATGGTCTGTAATATATAGTGTGCCTGATTTTACAGGAGCGGCTTTTGAGAATTTACTAAATAATGAGCCGTGGACGCGAGAAAACGATCAACCAACCAATCGTCGGGTGATTACCTCTTGGGATATAACAGTTTCGGAAAATGCCGCAGGCCCGAATGGCGGAAATCTCTTGACAGGACGTGTATATGCAAACGAATATAACTCGATGATAAATATGAACGGGACGACAACATCGCCTCGATTTTTTGTTTTGACACCTGATGGTTTATTGTATACTGTTGATTTTATGGAAACTGACCCTTGGGGTTTTCCATTATCGAGTTCTTCTTTGGGATTGTTAAATTCTGACCAGAGTCCAACTTATCAATCTTGGCCAGAGACAGTCATTGAACGTTCTGCTGATCCAACAACTTGGCAAGATGGAACTATTTATCAATACGAACCACAGGCAGAGGATTATGAAAACTTAATTAACAATAAAATATTTTTCAATATTCCAGATGCAACGATGCCTATGACAGCATTAGTGACAGATATTTTTAGAAATAATACTCATGTGACTTGGTTATTTACCGAGCCATTTGTGTTTGAGATTATTTTTAACGACTTCACTCTTAACAGCACGGATGAAAATGGAGAAACATGTAATGTTGAGGGATTACAATATAATCAAGGTGCTTACTTCATTTTTGATACAAGTGTTCCTGGAAATGTAGCTTTAGAATTAGATATAAATGATGATGGAGACCTAGACGACCCTGAAGATTTAACAGTTTATGGATATGTGGCAGGAGGCATAGACTCGCTATATTGGAATGGTGCTGATGGTTTAGGGAATCCCATTCCTGTGCAAGAAAATTACAATTTTGGCTTTCAATTTTTTCTAAGAGGTGGAGAGAATCATATACAGTTATCAGATGTAGAAAATAATACTGGAGGAGTTGTCTTTGAGTTAATAAGTGATGTAGGAGCTATCCAAACAGACATATTCTATTATGACCATACTCCTGTTGGAGGTCCTGTTAGTGGAGGAGGAACGCCAGGTAATCCTTTACCAACTACGACTCCTTTTATATATGATGAACAGTTTGGAAATCAAAAAGCACTTGATTACTGGGCTTATGTGGTTTATGGAGATACGGGAGGCGGAAATGTAACTATTGATATTGTTGAAGATTGCACGGATTATTCAGCACCAGATACTGATGGTGATGGCATAACAGATGATATTGATTTAGATGATGATAATGACGGTATTCCTGATTATCTAGAATACTGTACAACAAACGATTTTTCTTGCTTACCTGGAGGTTTTGACCCCGCAGGTAATGAGGACGATGATGAATATTTAAATTATCAAGATGCAGATGATGTTAATTTTACAAATCCATGTATAGATTTAAATGCAGACGGAATTTGTGACTTTGCAGCTTCTGTTTATGATCAAGACAATGATGGAGTAATCAATTCACTAGATTTAGATAGTGATAATGACGGTATTACTGATTTATTTGAAGCCAATCATGGACAATCTGATCTTGATTTAAATGGAATTATAGACGGCAATAATCTACTCTTTGGAGATAATGGATTCTTTAATGTTTTAGCAACTGACCCTAACGCGGACGATGCGGTGGCAAACTATTCTCCCTCTGACAAAGATAATGATGAGGTATTAGATGCTTATGATTTAGATTCAGATAATGATGGCATCTATGATGTTGCCGAAGCAGGAGAAGATTATCCTGATGAAGATAATGACGGACGTCTAAATATCTCTCCAGTATCCGTGGATACATTTGGATTGGCAGTATCTCTTAATGGTATTGTGGCAAGTTCAATCGTAATAAATCCAAGAGATAAAGATGGCGATGGAGTACATGATTTTAGAGATTTAGATAGTGATAATGATACTTTTTTAGATGTCGGAGAAAATCATGGTCTTGACTCTGATAATGACGGTCGTATTGGCATTAATCCTATTACTGTAAATGCAGATGGAGTTGCTATTGCGGCAGGAGTTGGACTATTGAGTACTTCCAGCTTAGTGGATAAAGATGGTGATGGTATTCCTAATTTCCATGATTTAGACTCAGATAATGATGGTATAAATGACATTGCAGAGTATTGGATAACCAGTTTCAATGATGCAGATAATGATGGCATTGGTGGTTATGGTTTAATCACAGTTGATGAAGACGGTGTATTGACTACTGATCCAGCAGGTAATCCAATTAATTCAGGCTCAAATCCAGTAGATACAGATGAGGATAACTTAGCCAATATTTGGGATTTAGACTCAGATAATGATGGTATAAATGACGTAGAAGAAGGAGGACATGGAGATGATGATAATGACGGAATTGTTGGGACAGGCAACCCATTTGTAAATATTGACGGACAAGCTACAGATGGCATCCAAGGTGCGGTGATATCAACTTCTAATTTAATAGATACAGATGGCGATAATTATCCCGATTATTTAGATTTGGATGCAGATAATGATGGTATTAATGATGTCATTGAAGCAGGTAATGACGATCCTGATAACGACGGAATTGTTGGAACAGCAAACCCAACAGTTAATGCAGATGGACAAGCCAATATGGTAACGTCTAATCCAATAGATACAGACGGCGACGGTTTCCCAGATTATCAGGATTTGGACTCAGATAATGATGCCATTAATGATGTCGAAGAGGGCGGTAATGAAGACCCCGATAATGATGGCATTATCGGTACTGGTATCCCTATTGTGAATGAAAATGGACAGGCACCAGGCTCAAATTCTAATCCAACAGATACGGATGAAGATGGCATGCCTGATTACCTAGACTTAGACTCTGATGGCGACAATATTTCTGATGTAGTCGAAGGAGGAAATTTAGATCCAGATAATGATGGCATTATCGGAACAGGGATACCTGATGTTAATGAAAATGGACAAGCTGATGGCAATACTTCTAATCCTCCAGATACAGATATGGACGGTGATCCAGATTACCAAGATATAGATGCGGACGGTGATGGTATTGTTGATATTTATGAATGTCCAGATGATAATACTTGTGTAGATAATGATGAAGATGGTATTCCAGATTTCTTAGACCCAGACTCAGATGGCGACGGTATTAATGATATCGATGAATGTGAAACAGGGGCAGATTGTGTGGATACAGATAATGACGGTATACCAGATTACATCGATTTAGATACAGATAACGATGGTATTCTTGACGAGGATGAATGCGTCGATGGCGCACCTTGTCCTGATACGGATTTAGATGGGATTCCAGATTGGCGAGACCCAGCCTGTGAGATTTCAATTGAAGCTGTAACAGGTGGTGGAATATATTGTGAAGGTGAAAATATTAGTCTTGGAGCGACGACAAATGTTAATGGAGAAGTAGTTGACTTTGTTTGGACAAATATGATAACTGGTGATACATTCCCTGGGACAACAGCAAATGACCCTGGTATGACCCTTGTTTTCTTAAATGCAAATGCTTCACATTCAGGAAATTATATTTTATCCATTACTACTCCTATAGATGACTGTACGACATCAAGCGCGGCAGTATCTGTAAATGTGGCGATGACTCCTGAAGCCCCAATTTTAACAACAGATAATGCAACAGTTTGTGCTGGTAGTACTGCTGTTTTAAATACCAATCCAAATGGTGGTGTAGGCATGACTTATCAATGGTTTAATGGAGACCTGCAAGTCGCAGAGACTGTGGAACCAAGTCTAACAATTGAAAATTTCTCTGCTATAGATGCAGGAACTTATACCGTAATCGCATTCAATGAAGATTGTCCTTCAGCAGTATCAAATGCTATCGAGATTACTTTCGTAGATATGGAAGATAATATAGTAGCGATAAATACTACAAATGCTGAAAATCCTGCTTGTAATGGAACTGAAGTGACATTAACTGTCCCTGAATTTGATGATGCAACAGTGGAATGGTTTGGACCTGAAAATACATCTTTAGGTGATACATTCAACCTCACATTGACTGATGTTACCGAAGAAAATGAAGGCGAATATTATGCAGTTCTCACATTTGAGGCGTGTGGAGAGATGACTTCTTCTACAACGGAAGTCTTCGTTCAATCAAACAATATTGTACCTGAGTTAAACGCAGATAATGATGAAATCTGTGCTGGTCAATCGATTATACTAAATGTCATAAATGAACTTGGTATAGAGTCCAATGATACTGTAATTTATACTTGGTATAATGCCGCAGGCGAGCAAGTAGCACAGACAACCGAAGGAAATTATAATTTTGAAAATGTAGATATAGAGGGAGATTTAAGTGTAGTCGTTAGTATTAATGGATGCGAAGGTCCAAGTGGAAACTATTACGTAACAGTGCTAGAAATACCAAACGAAACTGCCAACATTCCTGAAAATCTAATCTACTTCTGTGCGGATGAAGCTTTTGAACTTCAAGCTGTGGATATATTAGAAAGTGAAGGTATGTGGAGTAGTTTAGGTACAGCAACTATTCTTGATCCTTCAAATAATATAACACAAGTAGATAATCTCGTAGAAGGTGAAAATGTCTTTGTGTGGACTCTGTCAGTAGAGTTATGTGGTGAATTTAGTACAGATACTGTAACTGTATTTGCACCTGCTAATATAGAAGCATTTGATGATATTGCAATTGTTGAGCAAAACGAAATATTGGAGAATATGGACGCGAGTGAAAATGATGTTATTACTGACTCTAACGGCGTTACTTATAGCATTGTGACAGAGCCTCAAAATGGTACTGCGAGTATGACTAATGTTGGTGTTTATAGCTATACACCAAGTGAAGATTACGAAGGTGAGGACGAATTTATCTACAGTGTATGCAGTAACGAATGTCCAGATGATTGTGTGACTGCAAGCGTCTTAATTACAGTTAATAATACTGTTTATATTGATGATTGTTTTGTGCCAAATGGCATAACTCCAAATGATGACGGTGCAAATGATGCTCTTGAAATTCCATGTTTGGATAACGATAATTTCCCGAATAATAACATCGCGATTTTTAATCGTTGGGGAGATAAAGTGTATGAAAAAACAGGCTATGATAATGACTGGCTAGGAACGTATAATGGTAAACAATTGCCTAGTGGAACTTACTTCTATATTTTAGAAATAGAACCAGGAAATACACCATTACAGGGCTTTTTTACGATTGTTTATTAAAAAAGTACAATCGAAAGTGAGGATGAAATATAAAATTTGCTCCTCGCTCCTGACCCTTTTTTATAAAAGAACAAGAAAAAATTCATTTAATGAGAAATATACTAATTTTTACTATTGCGGTCTTGTATTGTATTGGGTTATCTGCTCAAGCAGAGGTTCAATACAGTCAATTCATTTTCAATAAGTTAGCCTTTAACCCTGGCTATGCAGGAAGTAAAGAAGCTCTGACATTAGGAGCGATTTACCGTCATCAGTGGCAAGGAATAAATGGTGCGCCTCGTACTTTTTCAGCTTATACGCACGCTCCATTTGGAGATGGAAAAAGTGGCGCAGCTTTGGCAGTAACATCTGATAGAATTGGTATAGTGAATAACTCTTATATCGATTTAGCTTACTCTTACCGAATTAAAGTAGGAAATGAAGGCAAGTTGAGTTTAGGATTGCAAACACGCTTTGAATACAGTCAAGTTGATTGGTTGAAAACGGAATTAATCACACCTGATGACAATACAATCATGGGCGCAGAGCCAAGTAGTACAGGTATTAATTTTGGTGCAGGCATGTATTATTCTAACCCTAATTTTTACATAGGTTTATCTGCTCCTCAATTATTAAAAAATAATCTATACACCGACGGAAACATTCAAAGTGCAGCAGTTTTACAGTCCTATTATTTAATGGGAGGAGTGATTGCGAAAGTGAGCGAAAACGTACTACTTAAACCCGCAATGATGATTTCTTACAGCCCAAATGCGCCTTTTGAGCTAGACTTAAATGCCAGTTTTCTCTTTATGAATGCTTTTTGGTTGGGAGCGACATATCGCTTGGGTGATAGTATGGATGCGGTTGTTCAATTTCAATTAAGCAACCAATTGAAATTAGGACTTGCCACTGACTTTACATTAACAGAATTAAAAGATTATACTGACGGTAGTTTTGAGATTAATCTGGAGTACATCTTCATTGAAGAAGTAGAAGGAGTTAACAACATCCGTTGGTTTTAGACATGAAAAATTACCGTTCTCTGTCACACGATTTGGCGGAGAACCAAAATTAATAGGTAGTTAACAGGCTATTTTCTAAATAGACTTGATATTCTTATAAAATTGATTTCTGAAATTTGAATTTTTTCGATAGTTTTCTTCAAAAAATCATTGAATAGTCCCTCTATTGAATGATTTTTTGGAGGAAAATAACGGGAAAAGGCATTTTCAGAAAGTGTATTTTATAAGAGTAACAAGTCTAATAATTAAAACACAAATTTTCAATTGATAGTTAACAGGCTTCTTTCTCGATTAAAAATTAGAAAAAAATGAAAAATTTCCTCTTCATAATTGCCTTATTCTTCACAGTTCCAACTGCCTATGCAGATAATTGGAAAGAATACCTAACGCCTGATACTCTCAAAACACCAGAAGCCGCCGACCTTAGTCAAAAGCAAAGACGACTATTGGGTAGTGCTCAAATTGGCTCTGATTATACTCTTAGTGCAACCAAACGAAAAGCAGACGAACTATTCAATCATGTTGGATATATGGCCTCTGTTTCTAAATATGAAAAATTAGAAGGTATTGAACAAAATAAGTTTGTCATGGCAAAATTGGCAAATAGTCTCCGCTTAAATGGTGAATACGAACAAGCAGAATACTATTATAGTCAGTTTATTAACGACGTGACAAGCCCAGAAGATTACTTACATTATGCTGAGGTTTTGCAAATCAATGGTAAGTGTGAGGACGCAACCCGTTGGAATAAAGAATATTTAGCAGCAACCTTTGATACCAATCGTGATGTTATCACTGACTGCGAGCAATTAGATGATATACCTGTAAATGACTTAGTAGAGGTTAACAATTTTTCGACTTTGAACTCAGAAGGTTTAGATTTCAGTCCTGTTTATTACAAAGAAGGTGTAATTTTTACTTCTGATCGTGGCGTTGACCGTTTGACTAAAAAGGTTGATTTATGGTCAAAAGATAACTTTACAGACCTATTCTATGCGCAGATGAATGAAGATGGAATAGTTGGCGAAGTAGAAGCATTAGCACCTACGATTAATCATAAATTACATGATGGAACAGCTACTTTTTCTCCAGACGGTTCAAAAATGATTTTCTCACGTAGTGATGAAACAGGAAAAAACGAAAATAATGTAAAGGAATTACAACTTTACTTTACTGAATTTAAGAATGAAGGATGGTCTGATGCTCAGAAATTAGACATCTGTAGTAGTAAGTATGCCTACTGTCACCCAACCTTATCAGAAGATGGCAAAAAGATTTATTTTACCTCTAATCAAATGCCAGGAGGCTATGGAGGTATGGACATTTGGGTAAGCGAGCGCAAAGATGGTGAATGGAAAAAGCCAGTGAATTTAGGTCCAAATGTGAATACAAGTGGTAATGAATTATTCCCATTTTTTGCAGCAGATGAGACACTTTACTTTGCTTCGAATGGACATAGAGGTCTAGGTGGTTTGGACATCTTTTTTGTAAAACAAGAAGAGTCTCAGAATGATCGTACTTGGTCTAATCGTTCGAACATGGGAGAGCCATTTAACAGCATCAAAGATGACTTTGGCTTTAATGTAAACGAAGATAATACTAAAGGTTTTTTCACATCTAATAGAGCTGGCGGAAAAGGTAAAGATGATATCTATCGCTGGAATGGTCATATTGGTTCTCCTGTTTTAGAGACTGAACTTGTTGTTATTGACAAAAAGGAAAATCGTCGCTTACCTTCGGTAAATGTTATTGTAACAGACCGTAAAACAGGTGAACAAAAAACAATGCAAACTAATACTGATGGAGTTATTAGTCTAGCTGTTGATATTAAAGAAAACTACCTATTTCAAGTTGAAAACCCTGGTTTTTTACCTTTCGACATTAATATGTCTGGAAAGGAAATGCTAGAGAATAAGACAAATATTTTACCACTAGAAAAACCTAGTACGTTTGTGACTACAGGGAAAGTTTTGAATAATAAAACGAAAGTACCTTTGGCTAATGCATCGGTTAAAGTTGTTAATAGCTGTACAGGTGAAATTGAAACTTTAAGTTCAAATAACTTAGGACAATTTGATTTTACAGCTACTTGTGATTGTAAATATGAAGTTTACGGCTCAAAGGATGATTTTAAGGATGGAACGACAATTTTTTCTACAATAGGAAAAGACTGTTCTGAACTTTCGAATCCCGTAAAAAAGAATGTGCTTACATTGGATTTAAATCCTGTTGAGCTAACGGTTTATGAATACTCGACTAATGATAAATTGGACGGTACATTGAATCGTTATTTCTTAGGAGATGATAATATTGCATTTGAAGTTGGTCAAGTTATTCGATTATCAAATCTATATTACGATTACGATAAATTTAATATTCGCCCTGATGCAGAACAAGATTTGGAGCATGTTTATAAGCTTATGACTACTTATGAAACAATGAAAATTTCTTTATTGTCTCATACTGATAGTCGTGGTAGCAATGATTACAATGCTCGACTATCTCAAAAACGTGCTTTGTCAGCTCGCAGTTATTTAATAGCAAAAGGTATCAGTCCACACCGTTTAGGAAGTCTCGGAGTAGGCGAAGATTTACCTGTAAATGAATGTACGAATGATGTGGATTGTGATGAAGATGCGCACCAGTTAAATCGTAGAACGGAGATTCAAATTACTGCTTTGAATGAGCCTGGAATTAGAGTTATTCGTGATTAAGGAATAGAAAATATTAATCGAGACGCCTTACAAATTGAGTTTTGTAAGGCGTTTTTTTGTTAAAGAATGAAACTATTCCTTTTTAGAAATCATTATTAATCCAAAGGCTT
>CAZQTE010000162.1:0-11530 GCA_964595615.1 uncultured Saprospiraceae bacterium | reverse complement strand
TTGGTTCTCAACGCAATAACATAATCAACCAATAACTAATCAACACAATCAACTATCCTCAACATGCAAAAGCACACTCTTTTCTTTCTTTTCCTTCTATTGACAATCGTCAGTTGTACAGATAATCAACAAATAGAATTAGCAGAAGCCGCTGCCGCAGAAGTCAAATCTCAATTCGTTCCCGACCGTCGCGTCAATATTTTTGATACTGAAATTAAGCATACAAAAGAAGGTTTAATCATAAAAGGACAAACTAATTTGCCCGCTGCGAAAGAGCTTTTGTTGCAAAAAATGCAGGAGATTAATTCTCAATTTATTGACAGCATTCAAATCTTACCCGCTGCAGATTTAGAAGGAAAAACCTACGGAGTTGTACGCCTTTCAGTTTGTAATATTCGCTCAAAACCGAAGCATTCTGCTGAATTATCTACACAATCGACTCTTGGTTCTTCTTTACGCATTTACAAAAAAGAAGGCGACTGGTATTATGTGCAGACTCCTGATGATTACTTAGGTTGGTTGGATAAAGACGGTTTTACATTAATGAATGAGGCTACTTATAATGCGTGGATGCAAGAAGAAAAAGTGATAGTAACAACAGATATTGCTAAGGCAAAACTTAGTGCAGATTTAGAGTCTGAAACCGTTTCAGATTTATTACCAGGAAATATTTTGGCTAAAAAAGGAGTAGAAGGTAATTTTGAAAAAGTTGCTTTTCCTGACGGACGCGAAGCTTTTATTCCAAGACAGTTTAGAGCAGATTTGAATACTTGGTTAGAGAACACCAGCCCAGATACCACAGGCATTTTTCAAGCTGCAAAACGCATGATGGGCTCACCTTATCTATGGGGCGGCACATCAAGTAAAGGAATGGATTGTAGCGGCTACACCAAGCAAATATTTTTTGAAAATGGCATACTCTTACCACGCGATGCTTCACAACAAGTACGCATCGGCGAAGAAATAAAAACAGATACAACATTAGTAAACCTTTTACCAGGAGACTTATTATTCTTTGGTAGAAAAGCGACTGCCGAAAAGAAAGAACGCATCTGGCATGTAGCGATATATTTAGGCGACGGAAAAATTATTCACTCTGCAGGAAATGTAAAAATTCAAAGTTTGCGAAGAGGAGATGAAGATTTTGCAGAAGATAGATTAGAAACTTTCGTACGCGCGAAACGAATTTTAGGCTCGGAAGGGAAGAATGATGTGAAGTGGTTAAAGGAGACGGATTTTTATTAAAAGGAGTCAAATTAAATAAATAAAATAATAACAAAAAATAAAACAAATGTTGACCAAGAAAATCACACTATTACTTCTTGTTTGCGCTGCATTTTTTGCTTCATGTGGTAACGAAAATCAAGAAACAACGGAAAAGACTGCTGATAAAATGGCGGACTTTGCTGATGACAAAAATTTTAAAGACCAACACGAAAAGCCTGCTGCCGTAGAGTTTAAACCTATGGGTGAAATGACAAGTTTCGACACACCTGATGGCAAGACTGCTTCTGCATATTTATTGAAATCAAAAGAACCGTCTGACAAATACCTTTTCGTTTTTCAAGAATGGTGGGGATTGAATGACAATACAAAACGCGAGGCAGATAAGTACTTCGCTGCTTTGGAAAATGTGAATGTCTTAGCGCCAGACATGTACGATGGTAAGTCAACAGATAACCCAGATGAAGCAGGTAAACTAATGAAAGGCACTGATGAAGAACGATTGATGAACATTATTAAAGGTGCATTGAACTACGCAGGAGATGAACCAGAAATAGCGACGATTGGTTGGTGTTTTGGTGGTGGATTGTCTTTGAAAGCGTCTATTTTAGCGGGAGAAAGTGGCAAAGGCTGTGTCATGTATTACGGAATGCCCGTGAAAACTGCTGCTGAATTAGCGCCATTGGAAGTACCCGTTTTGGGTATTTTTGCAGAGCAAGATAAATGGATTAACCACGATGTTATCAATGAATTTGAGAAGTTAGCTGCTGCAACTGGCAAGACAGTAAATAACTATTGGTTTGAAGCAGACCATGCTTTTGCTAATCCATCTCAAGAACGCTATGTGGAAGAAGAAGCAATGAAAGCGAATGCAATGGCTATGGAATTTATTAAGAAGAGGCTGTAAATAGTTGATTGAGTTGAATAGTTAATTGGTTGATTATGCACTTAATCAACCAATCAACTATTCAACTATTCAACTTGCTTTCTAAATCTTGAAAAACTGCTTCATCATTCAGCACTTCGTACAAAACCTCATGATACTCTGGAAAGTCAGGCAGGTTATTATGCCCTGCTTTGTGGATGGTATGCAAAGTAATTTTTTTGGGATTTAGCTTAACCAGTTTCTTACTTTGATTATCAGGTATCAGACGGTCTTTGTCGCCATGAATAATGAAGACGGGGCAGGTAATCTTATTCATAAATTGGTCTGTCCGAATTTGGTATTTCAATAAAAGATTTAAAGGCAAAATAAAACCAAATCGCTTTACTTGATACAAAAAACTGTAATAAGGCGAGTCCAAAATGAGAAACTTTGGATTATTCCAAGACGTTATTCTCGCTGCAATTCCACTTCCCATTGACCGTCCGTAGAGTACAATTTCTTCCTCCTCATAATGTTCTTGCAGCCATTTATAAACGGTCTGCGCATCATTAAAAAGCGTTGTTTCTGTCCTCCTTCCTGAGCTTTTTCCAAAGCCACGATAATCAATCATAAAAAAATCGTAGCCTTTACTCACAAAGTCTTTCGCAAATTTTCCCCAACCTTTTATACTTTTCGAATTGCCTTTTAGATAAAATATAACGCCACGCGAATTCGGTACTTTAAAATGTAAACCATTAATTTTTCCGCCGTCTTCCATATCAAAATTGACCTCTTCGAAAGGGAAGGGATATTTGTATTCAAAATGCTTTGGAAGAATTTCTGGACGAAAGAAAAAATAATCTTGGAGGAAATAGAAAATCAGGGCTATGACTAAATAGCTGGCGAGAATGATTAATATGATATTAAGCCATGGCAAATGTAGAAGATTGTGTTTAAGATTATAAGTTCATCGTAAAAGTGGCTAAAATTTAGGAAACTGTTAAATACTTTTTGGATTTTCTTTTCAAAGCTTAAAAACAAAGACGCCTTCCTCATTTTGTGCATACAAAAATCCCGTCTGATACTGAATTTTCCCCTTCGGTACATTAGGCGAAATATCAGCAGGCGAAGTCAATAAACTATTCAAATGAAAAATCTGTACCTCTTCATTTTCATCTCTAAAAATTAAGAGATTGCGCGAAACTTGAAAATCAGTGAGTCCTTTAAAATCCAATCGTTTCACATATTGTCCAAAAGCATCAAAGACTAAAATCCCAACTTCGGGGTCATTCACAAATACCTTTTGCTCGCGCTCTACAATGAAATTTGGCTTAAAATCCGCATCTAACAACAAACCTAAATCATCGCTTTCTTGGATTAGTTTACCATTTCTATCAATCTTTTTCAAACGAAAATTCAACTCATCATATACCCATAATTTATTATCGCTCGAAAAGGCAACAGCATTCACATTGAAAAAATCAAAGTCAGAAAAATTCAAAGTGGCAGTATGCGTCATCGTTCTATCCAAGAGAATTATCGTTTGATAATCAGGATAAAAAACCAAAATATTGAAAGGATCAGTAGCATCAATAAAACTCGGGCGGTCTAAACGATTGTTATTGTAGCGATAAGTTTCTTTACCGTCGGGAGTATATTTAACCATCTCATAGTTGTTGTCAATGAGATAAATATTACACAATCGGTCAGTTGTATAGAAATGAGCTTTACCAAGGATTTGGGCGTATACTTCTTGAATAGAATCGACTTGAGCATTCAATGATACATTGAATGAACAAAAGAGATTTAAACTAAGGAAAAACGCGACAATCGTTATTTTCATAAAACTTATGTTCTAATTTTTCGCCGTCAAAAACGACATAAGAAGTTTGGGTCATCCATTCTCCCGTATTTATATAACGCGTTTTTCCATTTTTTAGCGTGTAGTCAATCGGCAAATGGCGATGCCCAAAAATAAAAAAATCTACCTCAGGTAATTGCTGAATTTTTCGCTCTGCGTATTGCACCAACCATTCTTTCTCCGCTCCTAAAAAATATTCAGGGTCATCACCTGCTTCTCGGCTTTTCCCTGAGAAAAAAGTCATTAAACTCAAACCAATATTAGGATGAATTAAACTATAAAAAAACTGGCAAATACGATTGTTAAAAACCTTTTTTATGAATTTATAGCCATAATCTTTAGGTCCTAAGCCATCACCGTGTCCAATAAAAAAGGTTTTGCCTTGTATCTCACGCGTGATAGGTTTTCGGTAAATGGGAATTCCAAACTCTTCCGAAAAATAATTAAACATCCACATATCGTGATTACCTGTGAAAAAATAAATAGGGATTCCGTCATCTCTTAGTTCTGCCAATTTTCCAAAAAATCTAACATAACCTTTCGGAACAACTTTTCGATATTCAAAATAATGGTCAAAAACATCCCCGACCAGATACACAGCCGCGGCATCTTGTCGGATACTCTCCAACCAAGACACTATCAATCGCTCGCGGTCTTTACTGCTGTGTAGCACGTCTATACCCAAGTGAAAATCACCGGCAAAATAGGTTTTCTTCATCGTGAGGGCGAAGTTAGTTATTGCTTATGTATAATTTTGAATTTTGAATGGCGAATTTTGAATGATAGGACAATGAATGATTTGGAGTCATTCAAAATTCATTATCCTCCATTCAAAACTGATTTTAATAACTAAATCCATAAACACAATCGAAATACGAAATGTTAGCTTTCAAATGGACAGGCTAAAAATACAAATACGAATATGTTTTTTTGTACTTTTGCAGTCGTTCTCATTTGGACAGAAAATTTTAAAGACTTAATTATACATGATAAATCTTGTACTCTTCGGCCCTCCAGGTTCAGGTAAAGGCACTCAGGCAGAGAAATTAGTAGAGGCATATGACCTTTTGCATATCTCAACGGGCGACTTGTTTCGTTTTAATATGAAAAATGATACTCCTCTTGGACAAGAGGCGAAAAGCTACATTACTAAAGGAGAATTAGTCCCAGACAGTGTGACAATTAACATGTTGAAAGCACGTGTCGAAGAAACACCAGATGTGAAAGGTTATATTTTTGACGGATTTCCTCGCAATATTAACCAATCGGAGCATTTAGATGCTATTTTGGCAGAAAGAGGCGGTCAGGTTGACGGGCTTTTGATGTTGGATGTAGAAGAGAAAGAAATCGTAGCGCGTATCTTAAATCGTGGAAAAACAAGTGGACGTGCAGATGACAATGATGAAGACATCATTCGTAATCGCTTCCAAGTTTATCAAAGTGAGACAAGTCCAGTTTTTGATTACTACGAAAAACAAGGAAAATCTCATAAAATCGACGGCATTGGTTCGATTGAAGAAATATTTGCGAGATTATCAGATGCTATTGATAGTTTATAAAATTGATTAATTAGCTTTAATTAACTTCCATAAAAGTGAGAAATCCCGAATTTTCAATTTGAAAGTTCGGGATTTCTCATGTTCAATACTACGAAGTTCAAAGAACCAAAAAAATTAGGTAGTGGGTGAAAACGACTGATGCATTGCTTTTACTCACAAGGTGACTTTGAGTCACCACGTGAGTATCCACCGATTTCACCCACTACCAAAAATTAATCCTCCGCAATATCAATCAACTTAGGACTCATTCCCATATTAGAGAAACCGCCATCGTGATATAGATTTTGCATCGTCACCATACGCGTCAAATCGCTAAACATAGACACACAGTAATCCGCACAAGCTTCTGCTGGCGCGTTCCCCATTGGAGACATTTTATCTGCATAGTCAAAGAATTCTTTAAAACCTTTTACGCCGCTACCTGCTGTTGTCCAAGTTGGAGATTGCGAAATCGTATTCACACGAACTTTTTTCTTCTCCCCAAAGTGGTAACCAAAACTACGTGCAAAACTCTCTAAAAGAGCTTTACTTTCCGCCATTTCATTATAATCTGGGAAAGTACGTTGCGCCGCGATATAAGTTAATGCCATAATGCTACCCCAATCGTTCATTGCATCTTGTTTCCACAAAACTTGCATCATTCGGTGAAAAGACATTGCAGAAATATCGAATGTTTTTAACATCCATTCGTGCTTAATATTCGTGTATTCACGTTTTTTACGAACGTTTAAAGACATTCCGATAGAGTGTAAAACGAAGTCCAATTTTCCACCTAACACTTCTGTACTTTTAGAAAAAAGGTTCTCTAAATCTTCCATGCTTGTTGCATCTGCAGGGATAATCTCCGCATTGAGTTTCTCACCCAATTCGTTAATTTTTCCGAAGCGCATTGCGACAGGTGCGTTGGTTAAAGTAATAATTGCGCCTTCTTCTACACAACGTTCAGCAACTTTCCAAGCAATTGATTGCTCGTCCAATGCTCCAAAAATAACTCCTCGTTTTCCTTTCAGCAGGTTATTTGCCATGATTTCTTTTTTAGATGTTAGATATTAGCCTGTCTCGCATTTTTAATCGGAGACCTTAGATTTTAGACTTTCTTTAAGTCTTCCTCTTTTTAATTGAAATCTAATATCAATACTCTTGGTTTAAAATTTTGCGTTTGTTGCGCGCAAAGGTAATTCAGAAGAATCAAAAGTTCGTTTTTTGCTGTGTCTATTTTATATTGAGAGCTACAGCCATTCAAAATTCTTCATTCAAAATTCAAAATTGTTACTTGAGTCCATACTTATCAATCAAATAAACAAGACTCAAAATCGAAGCTGTTCCTAATTCCAATTCCCGTTTATTAACCGCATCAATATTGTCAATCTCCGTATGATGATAATCAAAATAACGTTGACTATCAGGACGGAAACCAATCAATAAACCTTTTTGGTCTTTCAATCCGCTAATATCTGCGCCACTACCGCCCGTTGTAAATCCTAATCCATAAGGCTCTAAAAGTGGTAGCCATTGCGTCAACTGACGGTGTTTATCCACATACACATCAGGATGCCCATCCGTCTGAAAACCGCGAGGTGTAAATCCACCAGCATCACTTTCTATCGCGGCGGTATGAAATTCACTTTTAGCATTTGATTGCTTCCAATACTCCTTTCCTCCCGCTAATCCATTTTCTTCATTCATAAATAAGACACAACGAATCGTACGTTTTGGTTTGTAGTTTAGACGTTTCATAAGTTGCAAAACATCCATAGCGTGTACACAACCAGCACCATCATCATGTGCACCACGTCCAATATCCCAACTATCTAAGTGTCCACCTACAAGAATGATTTCATCAGGAAATTCACTACCGCGAATCTCACCAATAACGTTTGCAGAAGGCTTATCTTCAAGCATTCCAGAAGTTGTACGCATATAAACGGTCACTTTACCTGCCTTCAATAAACGACTTAGTTTTTCAGAGTCATTTGTACTAATTGCGCAGGCAGCAATCTTAGGGAATTTCTCATTGTAGCCCATAGACCCCGTGTGCGGAAAATCATCCAACCGGGTAGTTAAGGAGCGTGTCAAAACAGCTACTGCGCCATATTCTGCTGCTTTCGAAGGACCGCCCCAACGTTGGTCTCCTGCACCGCCATAGGCTGTAAATGTACGGAAGTTCGTATTGTCCATAGGGCGATTGTAGAAGACGATTTTACCTTTGATTTTATCACCGAGGGCTTCTACTTCTTTTAGACTTTTGACTTCTATTACTTCAGCAGTAACACCCAAATCTCCTGTTCCTTCGGTATTTCCTAAAGCAGTTGCACGCAAGTCCATCGAACCAGCTACCGAACTAGCAATACGTACTATTTCTTTATCTCCTCGATTCCAATGAGGCACCATACACGGTTGAAGATAAACAGTATCTAAACCTAATGTATCCAACATCTGCTTTGTCCATTCTACAGCCGCCGCCGCCTGAGGAGTTCCAGCTAAACGACCACCGATATTAGTAGTCAGGTCAGTCAGCCAATCGTAGCACTTTCCTTCATTTAATGCTTTGCCATAGATTTCTTTAATGAAAAAAGCATCAGTATCTTCCGCAGTTCGCTCTTGTGCACTTAGTTTTTGATTAAAGGTAAAACATACACTAAGCAATAAAAAGGTCAAAAATCGTAAGTTCATAACGGTAAATTTTGGAAAAAGATAAGCGTATTTTTTACGCAAAAAATAAAAATTGTGTTTTCTGGCATTTGGAGTTTAATAATTTGAAAATATTAAAAAGCACACAAACTTATATAAATGAATTGTTTTTAAAATTAAATTCCAAAATATTAAAAAATACTGAATTAAATTCTATTCTACAGTTATACAAGTGGATAATGCTAACAATATCAAAAAAACAAAAATGCAATATTTTATACTTAGTAATTGTATTTCTTACACAAAGTGTTTATATTTGCATCAGAAATAATCAGCATATGTGCTGTAACGATATTAGTAATCCATTCATACTAACCAAAAAAAGGATTACGCATGAAATTGATTTTCCGATAAATACCATTTCATGTGATTGAGAAAAAATAAGAACTCAAGGTTTTATCTTGCTTTTGATTTCTTATTTTTTCACAATCACGGTATTTATCGAAAAATAAAAGAATTTTATAATTTGGTTTTATTTGGTTAGGGCTGAGGTGGTGCTGTGGTGGCGCTACCTCATTTTTTATTTTAGACCTCCTCTACAATTCTCTTCATTCGCTTTTGCACAAGCGGATATATCAATACTGCTAAAAGGATAATCCCAGTCCCAATATAAAAATTTGGAGAGAGTTCCTCATCTTCATTCAAGATTACAATCGCCAACAAAATTCCGTAAACAGGTTCCAAATTTATCGTTAAATTAGAAGCAAATGCTGATAGTTCTTTGAGTGCATACAAGCCTAAATAGTAGGCTAAAGTTGTACATAAGAGCGCGAGAATTAATAAATAAACCCAATCTGATTGTTCTGGCGGCATTAAATCCGCGAAACCTGTTCCGCTTTGCCAAAAGAAAAAAGGCAAACATAGCGTCAAGAAAAACCACGCACTACTCAATTCTAAATAAGTAATTTCAGTAGTCGTGGCACGTTCAACATATTTCTTATTTAAAATCGAAAATATAGCAGCTAAAAAAGCTGATAAGAGCGCAACAGGAATACCTAACCATAATGAAGCATCCAAATCATTCATTATCAAAGCCATTCCTGGAATAATCAACAAACCCAATCCCGCCTCATAAGGATTGAATTTTTGTGGTAAAAAGAGGGGTTCTAAGAGAGAAGTAAAAAACGACCCCGTAGCCATACATACCAAGCAGACCGATGCATTGGACAGTTTAACTGCTCCAAAAAAAGTAAGCCAATGTATCGCAATAATAACCCCAATGAGCGAAAAATTAATAATGTCACGACGTGGCAGAGTGCGGTAGAGTTTCACAACATTTACCAAAAATAGTAAACTAAAACTCGTAATCAAAACCCGCCACCAAACTAATGTAAACGCAGGCAAATCAATCAAATCGCCCAAGATTGCTGTCAGTCCATACAGCAAAACAGCAATATGTAAGGCTAAATAAGATTTTTGTGTTGCATTCATATATTGCAAAGCAACGAAAAAAGAGCGAGTTTTCTATCTTTGTGGAGAAATGAGTTTAAATGATGACAAAATATTCATTTGAACATAGAAGAGTAAAATTCGTTGTTGATTAACAGAGTGACAAAAGCAAAACCGCAAACTCTTTAAAATTATCAAAATCAACTTCTAAATCTAAATAATCAAAAAGTATGGCTCTTAAAGTAGGAGATAAAGCACCTGATTTCACATTGACTTCAGATGAAAAAAAAGAAATTAATTTAAAAGATTATCAAGGTAAAAATGTAGTCTTGTTATTTTTCCCTTTGGCATTTACAGGCGTTTGTACAACGGAATTGTGTACGATGCGTGATGACATTGGAACTTATTCTGGTTTAAATGCTGAAATCTTAGCGGTGAGTGTAGATAGTCCATTTGCTTTGGAGAAATTTAAAGCGGAACAAAATTTGAATTTCCCATTACTTTCGGACTTTAACAAAGACGCATCAAAGGCTTATGATAGCATTTATGAGAGCTTTGCATTCGGTATGCAGGGCGTTTCTAAGCGTTCAGCCTTTGTAATTGACGGAAAAGGGACAATTCAGTACGCTGAAGTTTTGGAAAATGCCGGCGAAATCCCTAATTTTGGTGCTGTGCAAGAAGCATTGAAAAATCTCAACTAAAAAAGACGTAAATATTCTCGTAATGTTATATAATCACTCTTTTGAAGAATTAGAAGAAGTTGCAGTTTTGGATGAAGTTAGTTCGGGTAAAATTGCCAGACTCATTGTCCTTAATGATGAAGTGAATACCTTTGATTGGGTTATTCAGTGTTTTCAAGAAGTGTTGAAATATGATGATACACAGGCAGAACAATTGTCCATCATCATTCACAGTAAAGGAAAAGCAACGGTAAAAACTGCTTCTATGGCAGAGTTGCGCCCTAAACGTGAGGCTTTGGTAGACCGTGGTTTGGCTGCAATTATCGAAGAAGAGGAGGTCTAAACTTCCTTTAAATAATTTACGAAGCAAAAATCGGTACTGTCGTTTAACGGCAGTACCGATTTTCGATTCTACACAAAATCCTCACAATGCGAATAAAAATTTTCTCACTCACTTTTATAAGTCTTTTCCTCTTGTCTTGCGAAAATGAAAAGAAAATTACAATCTCAGCTCTACCAATTGCCGAAGCGCCTATTCCTGAACCAATTACTCTTCCTATTAAAATTTCTTATCCTATTGACTTTGATACACTCAAATGGGTGGAATTAGACCGCTTAATGCCTGACATAATTATTGATTTAAAATATGCGTCTACAGAAAATTTTGTAAAAGAACAAATGTATGAATGTCCACGTGCATTTTTACGTCCTAAGGCAGCAAAGGCTTTAGCAATAGTACAAGAAGAATTGAAAGCTAAAGGATTTAATTTAAAAATATTAGACGCCTATCGACCAAGACCTGTCCAGCAAAGACTTTGGAATAAAGTTCCTGACCGCCGCTACGTCGCTCCTCCTGAAAAAGGCTCAATGCACAATCGTGGCGCTGCTGTAGATTTGACATTGGTGGATATGGAAGGAAATGAATTGGATATGGGGACACCTTATGACTATTTTGGAAGAGAAGCTTGGCCAGAATATCAGGATTTACCTAAAGATATTTTAGAAAATCGTTTGATTTTGCGAGAGGCGATGTTGAAACATAGCTTTAATCCGACGCGTTCGGAGTGGTGGCATTATTCTATGAATGGGACGGGGTTTGGACTTTCTGATTGGGAATGGGGATGTAAGTCTTAAATGCAAATGTAAGTATCAAATTCAAATTCAATCCGTCTTTGGTGGATGTTTTAAATTCGAATTTGATACTTGTACTTAAATCTATTTTGCTGGTAAAATCTTACCATTAGCTTCACCAAAACCGATG
>CAZQTE010000161.1:1439-11560 GCA_964595615.1 uncultured Saprospiraceae bacterium | reverse complement strand
CAACCCTTTAAACTGTCCAATAATAGTAATTATGACCTTCATCCAAAGTAAAACCAACCGCAGGATAAAGACCATTTCCCTCTACATTCGCCTTGTCAGTCTCCAATGTCAATCCTTTTGCGCCTGTTTGACGTGCATGTTCTTTCGCGGCATTCATCAGCAATTTAGAAACACCTTTCCCTCGTTGACTTTTATCAACAAATAAGTCATTCAGCAGCCAAGACCGCTGCATACTTACAGACGAAAAAAGTGGGTATAATTGAGTGAAACCAACTAATTTTCCCTCAGATTGTGCTGCTAAAATGACACTTTCATCCAACTGCATTCTCTCCGCCAAAAAACTTTTAGCTCCTTCTAAATCAGACTCTTGTTCATAAAAAACACGGTAACCGTCAAATAGCACCGCCAATTCTTCCAAATGCGTCTGATTCGCGCGAATGATTGTCACCATAATTTTAATTGTTTTTTTGGTAGTGGGTGAAAACGACTGATGCATACCTTTTACTCACAAGGTGACTTTGAGTCACCACGTGAGCATCCACCATTTTAACCCATTACCGTTTTTTTAATGGTGCAAGCAGAGACGCGCCTATCAACTAACAACCACCAACTACCAACTATTTTCTCACAAATGTAATTGAAAATAAACATTTACGCTGTATCTTTCGGCGATTATGGCTTATGACATTAGAATACCTTTGCACATTGCTCAATTGAAACTCTCTTCGGGGGCTTCCTATCAGTTCATTTTGAATGATGCGGATGCTTTACAATTCAATGAAAGTAGTAAGAATACAGCGGATAAATACGCGCTCAAATTTCAAGAAAATCGCTTGAACAAAGGGCGTTATGGCGCTATGATTAATGAAATTCAACAAGGAGAATTTACAAAAAATACACTCACCGTTTCTTTCTTAGCTGCCAAAGACCGCATTACACATCCAGAATTTTCTTTAGAATTTAGATACTTCACACGCGCACATGGACAAGGTTTTTTGTCTTTTATTCCAGCCTTGGGCATTCAGTCATATAGCAATAAAGAGGAAGAAATTGAAAAGAGGGCAGAGGAGTCTGTTCGTTTAGAATTTTCGCGAGAAAGTCGTCTGAAATATGTCCAAAATATCATAGAAACTATCTGGTATGAAGAGGCTGAAATGATAAAAGAGGAAGTTTCTTTAAGCATTCCAACGCTTTCAGAAGTAGAGGAAATGACCATAGAAAAATCCAAACGGTTACTGCCTGAGGTAGCGAAAAAATTAGAAATTACCGAACAAGCCATGTTTGGTGGTGCAGCTTGGATTAATCAATTTGGGAATGCTTTACGGAGTAGTTTTGGACGTAGTATTTTACTGGTAGGGAAGTCAGGTGTCGGTAAATCAACCTTGGTTAGAGAGGTCGCACGGCGCAAGCAAGAGATTGCTTATCAAGGAGATATATGGGAAACAACTGCTTCTGTATTGATTAAAGAATTGACAAAAGACTCAGGTTGGCAAGACCCTTTAGCGAGTTTGGCGAAAGAATTAGGACAGACGGGAGATTTGCTATTTATTAGAAATTTAGCCGATTTATTTGAGGTGGGGCAGTATGAGGGAAATAGCATCAGCATGGCAGAATATCTGCGTGGATTTATCGGTAGAGGAGAGGTCATTTTGATTTCTGAATGCACTTTTGAAGAAGCGGCGCAGATAGAAGTTCGTGCGCCAGGTTTTTTGTCTCTTTTTCAATCGATAAGAATGGTTGAACCACGAGGAAAAGCATTAGAAGAGATAATTACTGAGAAAATAGAGTCCGTTTCAAAGCGACAAAAGATAGATTTAAAGAAAAATGCGACTAAAGAAATTATTCGTTTGCATCGTCGATTTATGCCTTATTCTGGTTTTCCAGGCAAGCCAATTCGCTTTATCGAAAGCGTTTTGTTAAACCCTAAAATCAGGAAAAACGCGGACGAAACTTTAAAACTTTCGCAGAAAGAAATCATTAAAGCATTTTCTGAAGAAAGTGGGATGCCAATGTTTATGATTGACCCTGCGGCAAAAATGGATACGCAGAAAATTGAGTCAGATTTTAACAGACAAGTCTTTGGACAAGAGAACGCCGTGAATGCCATCACAAATATGTTGGCGACGGTTAAAACGGCACTTTCTCGTACCAATAAACCGATAGCTTCTTTTCTTTTTGTTGGACCTACAGGTGTCGGAAAAACAGAATTAGGAAAAGTCTTAGCCCAATTTATGTTTGGTAAACGCGACCGCTTGTTGCGTTTCGATATGAGTGAATATTCCAATCCTTACGAGGTTTCGCGCTTGATTGGTGTTGGGAATGCAGACGGATTATTGACTTCTGGAGTGCGTCGTCAGCCTTTTTCAGTTGTTCTATTTGATGAAATTGAAAAAGCAGCAAAGAATTTCTTTGATTTATTGTTACAAGTTTTGAGTGAAGGACGATTAACCGACGGACGTGGCAAAACTGTGAACTTCTGCTCGACGATTATCATCATGACCTCCAATATCGGCGCGGCTAATCTCCAGACAAAAGGCATTGGCTGGAATAGTAAAAAAAGCACGTCAGACATTTCTGACCATTTCGTTACCGCTGCCGAAAAATACTTCCGCCCAGAGCTTTTCAATCGTATTGACCGCATTGTTCCTTTTGCGCCACTTTCCTCTGAGACAGTTCGCTTTATTTTAAATCGCGAAATTGCTCTTTTGAACAAACGAGAAGGCTTAAGTCATCGTACCATTGATTTAGAAATTACGGAGGAAGCCAAGGAGTATTTAGCAAAAAAAGGTTATGATGAAAAGTATGGCGCAAGGCAATTGCAGCGCGCTATCCATGAAGAATTAGTCACGCCATTATCGAAGAAAGTCAATGAATTTCCTTGGGACGAAAAGTTAGTTGTAAAGTGTGATGTGTCTGATAATCAATTAGTTATCAACTTGGATAATGACCCTTTAGGTTTGGAATTGTTGTTAGAAGAATTAGAAAAAGTTAATAATGCGGACTTAGCAGGAGAGTTGCGATACAACTTAGATTCCTTAAATGACTCTTTTACTTGGTTAGAATTTACGGATTTATTAATGCGTAGGAAAGAGGAAGAAAAAGCTGCCGCCGAAAAAGGAGAGGTCTTGCCAGCATCAGAGATTTCAAAGCTATTAATGCTACGCGAGATTGAGCAAAAAGCAAAACAACTTCGCGTAGATATTGAGGAAATCGAAATGGAAATTGGTCTGGTTTGTCTTAATTTAAGACCCTATGCGCCTAAGATTAACGACACCATAGCGGAATGGCAAGCTGCATATAATAAGGTTCAAATCGAGCTATTATCTGCCTTGAGCCCTGAAAGAAATATGTGTACTTTGGCTATCTATGGGGCAGGGGATAAGTTACTTGAGTTGAAGGAGGAGTATGAATATATTTTTAATGTCTTCGGTATTAAGTATTCTACCTATTTGGTCTGGTTTAGAGCTGATTATTATAATGAATTGATTCCTCAAAAGAATAATGACGAAACGGAACTTGCTCCTCGAGAGTCCTATCTTTATACAAAATTTAGTGATAAAAAAGATAAGCCTTTACAAAAAGATGATTTGCTCCGAGGAATTGAATTTAAACTAAAATCTCCTTTAGTTTACTGGATTTTCAAGAAAGAAAACGGTTTGCAACACCGCATCGAAGGTGATGAAATTGAGAAATTTATGGTGCTTGTGAATGAGGGAGGTATGGCACAAACTCCTACTGATATTCACCGAAATAGTTTCTATAAAGGCTCGCCAAGACGCATAATTTCTACCACACATTTCAAAGATACAGTCTACAAGTTAGAGAGAGAAACCAAGGAAATACTTGATTTATTGGTAAGTGCTTTGGAGCAGAATTTTGGTAATGAAGTAGCGGAAAATATTTGATGAAAGGCAAATTCAAGTATCAAATCTAATCTCAAGAATGCCTTGAATTTGAATTTGATACTTGAATTTGAACTTTACTATTCCTCTCCATTCAAATACCCTCGCAAATACTCAAAATTCGCCCCCAAATCCCCATTCTCCGTAACAGTAGCACGCTTAATAACATCGCTATCAGGATTTAGTAATTCAGGTAAAATATTTGTAATAAACTGATTTCCAAAGGAATGTGACGCATCACGGGGCAACTCATTCGGCAAATTATCAATCGTCATCATATCTACCACATTTTTACCAAAAGGAGCAGTTTTTTGACCTGTCTTTGGGTCGTAACCAAATATTGGGTCAGCAATAGTAGAAGCTTCAATTGTAGATGGAATTGAGGAGATTGGCGCAATATCACAAGTGACATCAGCGATAACTTTGATATTAAAACTTTCCTGCTTCATCTCTTCTTGAGTGAAAAAAGCAGGAGCTTGATTGTCCCAATAAATACCATTTATCATTAAATCCGCACGACGCATATAAGGTGCGAAAATGCTTTTATATTCAGCAGGATTATCGTAAAAATGTTGTTTTACAAACTCCTTACCTTCCTTATGTTCCGCATAGTCTGCACAAGCCAACTGCGTATAAACAGCTTCGGGATAAGTATGAGATAAAAATTCTTCTGGACTTACTTTTCTGATGCCCATATTATCTAATACCAAGGCCGCACCTGTACTAACACGACCTGTTCCTGTCAATACAATCTTCATCGCAGGAAACTTCACTGTCTTATAATATTCAACCGCGGCTGCATAGTCATGCATTTCATTCATGCGCGGTAAATCAAAACTACGCGTTCTCCAACCATAAGTCATCATCCCATTATGCGCACCAACCATACCTGCAAACTTACCAAAAGCAATCAAACGTTGACCTCTATGGTTTGTCAATGCTTCATAATCTAACAAACGTATCTTACGTTCCACACAAGCACGTAACAAATCACGATTATAAGATTGCTTTTTTATAGTATGAGAAAAGAAAAAGTAGGTTTTTCTAAACTGTAATTGGCTAATTGGCACTTCTTTTACGCCCATAAGTACGTCACAATCTGAAAGATTGTTAGCCATTGGAATATCTAAGTCCTCGTATTCTTTATTTGTATAACAACGTCCCGTAGCTGGTTTGACGGTTATCGAAACTGGAAAATTTTCTGCAACCTGTTTGCACTGTGCTGGCGTTAATGGCACGCGGCTATCTGGTGGCGTTTTTCCCTCTCTTATAATTCCAATTTTCATATTTGTGTTAGTTATTTTTTTACAAAAAGGCTAAAATTTAGTGGTGGATTGCAAATGTAAACTAATAATGCGTTTTTTTCTCAAAAAAATATCACAAGCAAAATTTTTTAAAACGTATTATGTATAAATATAAGATGAATTTTTGACCTTCTGAAAGCCTTGTTACCATTGACTTTGCTAAAGGTGCTGAATTATCTATGTCACAGATTTGCGTTTTTTGTACTTGTAGTAGTTAAACTCAATATGTGAAAGCCCTTCGTGACATAGAAAAAATCAAATTTTATTTTGAAAGTTCCTTTTAACCCCTTACCTTTGTTATACATTCAGACGATGAGCGCCCTCCTTTAGTAACTTTTCCTCCTACTTATTTTGTCAAATTTTTATATCACTTTGATTAGTGATTTAATTTACAATACGTTAAACTCATTAGAAAGTTTGTTTTTCTAATTTTCCCCTCTCCCTCAACAGTTGATGCATTCTCCCACGTATTTTACTGTTTTTCAATCAGAACTTACATCACAATTCAAACACTCTCATTATGTTATTTTTAATTTACATTGGTATTTTAACTTTTGCTCTTTTCATTAGTGTATACGACAGCAAATTGCGTATTACGGATATGAATGAAGAATTACAAACAGCTGTCAAAACAGAGAAAAGCACAGATTTTTTTTCAGAGAAACGTTCAGGACGAACATTTCCGCACATGAGCCAAGAATTATAGGGCTATATAAAAAACAAGAACAACAACACATTTTTTTACGGGACAAGGTTTATCAATAGGTAAATCTTGTCCCGTTTTTTGTCCAAGAAAAATAAACCATGAATTGGAAATATGAACCTCATCCAAACCTTGATGAGTTGTGGGGCACATTTAAATAGGTATTTCTACCCGATTCTCGCACAAATGAAGATAAAATATAATATTTATTAAAAAAATGTTCCTCAATTCAAAAATTGAATCTACATTTGCTGTCCACGCACAACTGTTCGACAGCGTACAATCCTATGTACACAATGTTTAAAATTAAAAAAGCTATCAAATCATGTGATTCATAAAAGCATTAATGAGGAGAAGTTTTTTAACCCAACCGTACCAAAGTCGAGAATCAAACATCCAAAAAAAGAATACTGCTGTTCCAAGACATTTTCAGACGATTGTTTTCTATTTGAAACAAAAATCTGATAAGAAAATTGATATTTTACCGTTTAAATCTTATCCAAAATGTAGTTTCCTGCGTAAGAGACTATGACTTAGAGAGATAATATTTTTGGTGGTATAATTATTGATTTTTTGTAATGCATAAATATTAGAAAACGTGGCTAATCGCCACTCATTTACCTGAATTATTCAGAAAGCGGACTCATTGATTTGCAAAACCCACAATCCGCTTCAAAAACCATAAATGGCAGACAAATTTCCATTTTATAAACAATTAAACGCTATGGACTGTGGTGCAGCTTGCTTGCACATGGTCGCACAACATTATGGGCGTTTTTTCTCTCTTGAATATTTGCGAGGTCTGACTCGTATCAATATCGAGGGTGTTTCTCTGCGTGGTATTAGTGATGCGGCGGAGCATATTGGGATGCGTACCCTCGGCGCAAAAGTGGAATATGAGCAATTAGTCAATGATATTCCGCTACCACTCATCGCACATTGGCGTGATGACCACTTTATCGTCGTTTATAAAATAAATAAAGATACTGTTTGGGTCGCTGACCCTGCTCATGGTAAACTAAAATATACCAAAGAAGAATTTTTAAGTGGTTGGTTAACTCAAGATTATGACCCTGAAATCCGCAATACAGGGACGGTCTTAGTCTTGGAGAAAACGCCTGTATTTGACGAGCAAGAAGATGTCAAAACAGACCGTGGTGGTTTTTCTTATTTGTATGCTTATGCTGCGCAATATAAAAAGCTCATTCTTCAGCTTATTGTAGGTTTAGCTTTGACTTCGGTGTTGTCTGTTCTTTTTCCTTTTATGGTGCAAATGATTGTCGATGAGGGAATTATGAATGAGGATATGCGCCTTTTATACACAGTAGGTGGGGCATGGTTTATACTTTTATTACTTCGATTAGCCGTTGAAAACCTGCGAGGTCGGATACTTTTACATATTGGTGTGCGTACAAAAGTGAGTCTAATTTCTGACTTTATCATCAAGGTCGTCAAGTTACCCATGCGCTTTTTCGATAGACAAATGACCTCTGACCTCATCCAGCGTATTTATGACAATGAGCGCGTCGAACGCCTTTTAACTGCTTCCACTTTATTGTCTTTATTTGATGCTTTTACGGTAGTCCTAATGGGAGCGGTGATGATATTTTACAATTGGATTGTATTTGCCGTTTTTGCTGTTTTTACAGCGGTTTATATGATTTATGTTTGGCGTTCTACTAAAAAACGTAAAGATTTAGACTACAAACGTTTTGACCGTGCAGCTGATAATTACAATCAATTGGTCGAACTCATCCAAGGTATGCAGGAGATTAAACTGCACAATGCGGAACGCAATCGCCGTTGGGCTTGGGAAAGAACGGAGGCGCGACTGCATAATTTTAGCATGGATTACCTGACTGCGACGCAAAAGCAAAGAGCAGGTGTTTTGCTTTTAAATGAGCTTAAAAATATCGTTCTAATCGTCTTGTCCGCCTATTTTGTGGTGAAAGGAACGATGACTTTGGGAATGTTGATTGCGGTGATGTATATCATCAGTCAGATAAATATGCCTTTGCATCAATTGTTGCAATTCGTCCAGAATATGCAAGAAGCAAAGGTAAATCTGGAGCGAATGAATGAAATTCACCAAGCAGATGACGAAGAAAATCCAGAAGAGAAAGTAAAGATTATTCCCGAAAATGGAGATTTGTATTTTGAGAATGTAGACTTTAGTTATGAAGGAGGAAATACACGTCCTATTTTGAAAAATGTCTCCTGTTTTATTCCCGAAGGTAAAACAACCGCGATAGTAGGAGGGAGTGGAAGTGGAAAAACAACCATGCTCAAATTACTTCTCAATTTTTACCAACCTGACCGAGGCGAAGTGAAATTGGGAAATATTCCTATCAATAATTTCCTCAACGCATTTTGGCGTTCACAGTGCAGTGCAGTCTTGCAAGAAGGTTATATATTTTCAGAAAGCATTGCTACAAATATTACGATTGGAGAAGAAAAAGAGTTAGACCAAACTCGTCTTTTTGAAGCTGTAAGAGTCGCTAATATCAAAGATTTTATTGAAAGTTTGCCACAGGGCTATGATACCAAAATCGGGGCAAATGGCATGGGTTTAAGTCAAGGTCAAAAGCAAAGAATACTCATTGCTCGCGCCATTTACAAGAATCCAAAATACATCTTTTTAGACGAAGCAACAAATGCTTTAGATGCTGAAAATGAGTCACTTATCGTCGAAAATCTCAATGATTTTTTACGCCGTCGTACAGTAGTAGTCATCGCTCACCGATTAAGCACTGTTCGTAATGCCGACAATATTATTGTTATCGAAGACGGTCGGATTGTAGAGCAAGGACCACACGAAGAGTTACTTTTCCGTAGAGAGAAATATTATAATTTAGTGAAGCAGCAGTTGAAGGTTTAGGAGTCAGGTATCAGCAATACACCTCCTGACCCCTGACTCCTAATCAAAAAATATGGAAAAACACAGTCACGAAATATCAGATATTCTGGCGCGTCCACCGCGCAAATTAGTTTCCTATGGGACGGTTATTGCTGCGATTTCATTCTTGGCGATAATTGCTTTGATGTGGTATATTAGCTATCCTGACCAAGTGAATGGGCGTTTGAGTATGACGACCACAGTGCCGCCGATTTCGGTCTTAGCTAAGTCATCTGGTTACGTAACTTTTAAGGAAGAGGAAGGTACATTTGTAAAAGCAGGAGAGGAGTTGGGACATATTAATGATGGTGCAAATGCCGATTTAGCAGATATTACGGCATTGGAGCAACAGGTGAATGATTTCATGGAATTTGAAACAGAAAACTTTTTGTCCTACATGCCTGACCTTAACATGGAGGTTGGAGAACTTCAACCTTATTTAGATGATTTTAATGAGACGATTAGTTCTTTTAAGTTACAAGAAAATGATAATTCTGATAAATCGAAAATCAGAAAAATCAGAACAATCAATCAAAACAAGAAAAAAAGCTTAGAATATCTAGACAAAAAGATTTTGCAATTGAAAGAAGAGTTTCGGATTGCAAATGATCAAGAAACAAAGAGGCAAGAAAGACAAAATCTGCAGGACTCGGGCGATATAGAGGCGTATAATACCTATTTAGAGAGTTTGAAAGCCTTAGAGATTGAAATTACGGAATTAGAGAGTAACAAACTTAAATTGAAAACCGATATAGAGAGTGGAAATTTCGAAATTTTATCTGAAGAAATAGGCACGACTAAAGGAAGTCTCTATAAACTTCAAGAAATCCGCAGAAAGTTAAATGCGCTTAATAATGCTATAATTAGCTGGCGAAAAAAATACCGATTATTAGCACCTGCGGACGGGAAAGTTACTTATTACGACGACCAGCTGAGTCAACAATTAGTTAGAAATGGAGACGTTATCATGGCTATCGTGCCGACACATACAGAGCAAGATATTATTGGTAAAATAGAGCTTCCATTGATAGGTTCTGGAAAGGTAGAACCAGGGCAGCGCGTGCTGATTAAATTCGATACCTATCCATTTTTGGAATATGGCGCGGTTGAAGGAAAAGTGAAAACAAAATCCCTTTTACCTAAACCAGATGTAGAAGTTTATAGTTTGACTATTGAATTACCTAAGGGCTTGGTAACCAGCAGGGGAGACTCGATTGCCTTTCGTCAAAATATGCTGGCAGATGCAGAAATTATTACAGAAGAAGCACGCCTAATCGAACGTGTATTTGGTGCTGCATTTTCTGTTTTTGATTAGT
>CAZQTE010000161.1:0-1339 GCA_964595615.1 uncultured Saprospiraceae bacterium | reverse complement strand
GCATTGACAATCGCACCTCCAACTTGAAAAGAAAGATACTTTTCAGCCTCATTATAAATTAAGGAGCGAATAATGACATTAAAGTCAAAATCCCCGTCGGGAGTGATATAACCCACCGCGCCAGAGTACAAACCGCGCTTTGTTTGTTCGTATTCTTCTATCAATTCCATAGCCCGAATCTTTGGCGCACCCGTCATACTCCCCATGGCAAAAGCTCGTTTTATTGCCTCTACAAAATGTACATCCTCTCTTAATTCCCCAACTACGGTACTAATCATTTGCCAGACTTTCTCAAAGCCATAAATACCGAATAGTTCCTCCACTTTTACCGTTCCAGCCTTACAACTTCGCGCCAAATCATTACGTACCAAATCCACAATCATCACATTTTCAGAGCGATTTTTTTGACTATGAAAAAGTTCTTTTTTTAATGCTAAATCTGTCTTTTTATTCTTATCGCGTGGAGCAGTACCTTTTATGGGTTGAGAAATGAGTTTTCTTCCCTCTTTTTTCAAAAAACGTTCAGGCGAAGCGCACAGCAAAAAACGATTTTTAAGCTTATAAAAAGCTGCAAAGGGCGTATTTGCCTTCTCATTTAACTTTTGAAAAAGTGTGTACGGATTTATTTCCGCACTTTCTGCATAAAACTCCTGACAAAAGTTCGTTTCGTAAATATCACCCAATTGGATATTACGCTTTATCTTTTTTACCGTTTCAATATATTTTTCTTTAGAAATACGCGGCTGTAAAGAGGGGAGAGCAGGACTATTTTGCAAGTCTGCTGAAGAGGAGATATCCATATTCTGGATGACCTGAAAAACCAAATCAGGAGATAAACCTTTACTTGATATTTTAAGGCTATCTGACTGAATATCAAAGACATAAGTCGGTTGAAAGAAATGCATTTCTGGCATCTCAAGTCCGTCAAAGTTCTCACTCACCAATGCCTCCGTATCATTCTTCAAATCGTAAGACAAAAAACCAAATAACCAATCTTTTTTCATCTCATAATATTCCTGCAAATCACGGAACGCCCCATGTGGTCTGGTATGTAATATTTGAGATTCAAAGCCAACAGCCAACAAACCTTCCTGACTGTGATAAGCATTTTCAGTATGACCATTATTGTCCAAAAAACAAAAGACCTCAAAGGACGCAGCCCATTGAAATGCTTGCTTCTTAAATAAATTGACATCATGCAGGGGAAAAATTGCGGTCTGTCTCTCCGTGGTCGTTATCGTCATAGATTAATTTGCAGTTTTGTTGCAGAATGAGTACAAATATAAGACGAATTTAGTTTTGCTAAGTTACTTTTTGGTTGGTTATTGGTTAATAGTTA
>CAZQTE010000160.1:0-11566 GCA_964595615.1 uncultured Saprospiraceae bacterium | reverse complement strand
GACAATATCACAATCCAATGCAAAATTTTATTCTACTATTCATTTCTCTCGCTATTTTTTCCTGCACACCAAAGCAGCAAATTCAAAAACTAAAACTTTCTGACCAAAACGAAATCGTTTTCTTAGATAGTATCGCTGCAAGTACCGCGATTATTGTCGATAAAACGGATGGCTTTTTTGATAAGATAATGCCTTTGGAAATGAGTATTCAGATGAAAAAGGAGAAAGTATCTGAGGATAGAATGGAAGTCTTACAAGAATATAAAAACTTTTTGCAGGCTGATGTAGAAGATTTTACGAAGGAGGAAAATGAGTTTGTAAATGGCGTTATGAAAGAGGCATTTCAGCTTTGTAACTCTATCAGTACGGATATTTTTCCAAAGAAAATGCGTCTGATAAAAACGAAAGGAAAACACTACGGAAATTCAGTTTATTACACGCGCGAAGATATAATTGTCATTCCTGAGAATGAATTACAGGCGGGGAACAAAAACGGATTTTTGCGGGTTATGCTCCATGAGATTTTCCACATTTATTCTCGTTATAATCCAGCAAAAAGACACGAATTATATGCACTCGTAGGCTTTAAACCTATCGAAGCACGTCCTATATTACCAACAGCTTTACAAAATCGCTTACTTTTTAATCCTGACGGCATCAATTTTAATTATACTATGGATTTGAAAAATAAGGACGGCGAAATGATAAAGGTCATGCCGATTATCGTGTCTGCCAAAGATGCTTTTTCTAAGAAGAATTCTGCCTTTTTTGACTATGTGAAGTTTGATTTATTTCAATTAGAATATAATCAAACTAATTCTTTCTCAGTTTTGACAGATGAACGCGGTTTTTCGACTTTAAACTTGGCAGAATTACCTGATTTTTTCAATCAAATTAAAGATAATACGCAGTATATTATTCACCCCGATGAGATTTTGGCGGATAACTTTATGTATGTAATGTTAGCGCAGAAGGAGGACGGGAAGTTTTCTGGGTATTCGGATGAAGGGACAGTTTTGCTAGAGAAGATACGGGAGATTTTGAAAAATTAAGCCCAATATTCGAGCTTTATCTCAAATATTTAATAACGACAAAACAATAAATTCCATTTTTCACGCTAAAAATTTATAAAAATGAAAATCAAATACATTGCTCTTTCCTTAAGTCTAATTTTTATCTTTTCAAGTTGTACGCAAAGGATTGTAGATTTTACAATTATCTCTACCAAAAATATTGATTTGAGCAAAGCAGCAAGCTTCGAACGAAGTAAAAAACGCAATACTGGCACGGACCGAGTTTATTGGTTAATATCGATTCCTTTAGGTATTCCAAATATGAAGGAGGCTATTGACCGTGCAATAGAACAAACTCCAGGTTCAGTAGCCTTAGTAGATGGTGTTGTTTATACAAAATCCATGTGGTTCATCTTGAGTGGTTTTTCTGAGTATATTGTTGAAGGCACTCCCTTAATAGATCCTGCTTTATCGCTAAATATGGACGAATTAGAGTCACAATATAATTATGTACACTATGATAAAGAGGGTAAAATTAAAGAAATACAGCCACTAACAGAACAAGAATATAATGCGAAAGCAGAGCAAATTAAGTCAAAAAAACTTGGGCGTACTAAATAATTTCATGTCAGCTTCTTTAATCTGAATTAAATATCGTGTGACATAAGTAATTTATAATTCAGACAGGCTTTCCAAGGAGTTAAAACCCCTTGTATACTATAACAACAAGTGGTTTTAACCCTTGGAATACCTTCACCTAAAACTTATTCTCTACAGATTAAAACCTTTTATATGCCCTTTAACTTTAACAAATCACTTCTTTTAGGCAGCTTTTTGATTTTGTGTTTTACTGCTCAAGCGCAGCGTGGTAACCCACAACGTCTTGACTTAGCTTATGGTAAATGTCAAAAAAGCTGCTTGCTGTCACATTTATATGATAGATCGGAAATAGCTATTCCAAGCTACATCGGAAACGACGAAAACATCATTAATAATTATGTCAAGGATACGATTATTGTGACAAAAAGAGGCAGTACTAAATGGGTAAAGAAGAGGCGACGCGGAAGAGATGTTCCGGAGGAGGAACGTTACATTTGGTGTTTGGTCGAAGAGCCGAAAGAGGAAATTCAAATAGATTGGTATCTAACAGATACGACTGTGACTACAGAATATGTCGTAGAGTATTATTCCACCAAAGAATTAACGGATATAAGGGGATTTAGAGAATGGAAAGAGGTCGTCTGCGAAAATCAGATTGATAGCCATTTTATGAACACGGTTCGTGATGCTCTAGGGATGTCAGATTATGACTCCAAGGCGCTACTTGATGAAGGAACTGAAAAAGCGTTAAGAGAGTATCAAGAATATCATGGTTTGCCGATTGGGGGTTTGAATTTTGAGACTTTGGAGCATTTAGGGATAGATTATTAGTGGACTTTTCATCGTGAAATTTTAGAATTTCTATAAAATTGAAAAAACAATATAATGAAAACACTTGCACTATGCAAAATAGTAATTCTAATTAGTATTTTTAGTTTAAATTGTCGGTCAAGTAGCCCGTCAACGATTCTAAGTCAAAGTAATAACAATTTTCTTAATTGTCTAAACACAAAGGAGCAAACAAGGGGGGCTATACATAACATAAAAGGACACGATTTTCAAATAGAATTTCCAAAAAATTGGTATGTAGATACATCCCCTCTCAATGGGATAAATGGCTCTGACACTTTAGCAGACTTGGAAGATTTTAACCTAATAACAGTAACTGAATCTTATTATCGGGATTTTAATTTTGAAAAAGAATATGAAAATTTATCAAATAGATTGAAAGAAAATGGATCTGTCAACCCTACGAATAGCAAGGTCAAAGTAATCCAAGAGGGAGAGACAGAAATAGCAGGTAATTATGCAAAATGGATGCTTGTTGAAGATGAGGATGTACAAAAGTTTTTAGGAAATCATGCAAGAATAAATTATTTTTTTCAAGTTAAAAACTCAGATGCTTTTTACATAATAGCCAACGAGTCTTATGGAGATGATAAGTTTCAAAATCTTTGTGAATTAAAAAAAATTACAAATACATTCAAATATACTAATCACACAAAATTTCCAGAAGGAAAAGAGCTATATCTCACAAATTGTGGTAGTTGTCATGGACTTAAGATGGTTGATGATTTGACAGGTCCAGCATTAGGTGGAGTCACCAAGAAAAAAAGTAAAGAATGGCTTTATGATTTCACAAGAAATAGTATAAAAATGATTGAAAAAGGCGATAAAGAAGCCATTCAAATATTCAAAGAGTATGAAACAGTAGGAGTAAAAATGGGAAATTTTGAGTATCTTACTGATAAAGAATTAAAATCCATTTATGATTATATTGAAGAAGTTTATCAAAAAGAAAATGAAAAAAAGTAGCGACTCAGATTATCTATGAATGTGAAGCAAGGAATTTACTCATTATAAAATAATAAAGAAATTACCGAGGTATTAAAAACGTAGTCAATACTTCAAAAAAGAAAGCCATTGAAATAACTAAACAGTTAAAAAATAATGGCGTTTCTGTTGAAATAATTATGCAATCAACAGGACTTTAAAGAAAAGAAATCGAAAGTATTTAATACTGGTTCTTTATGATTTTGGTTGGTAAATCACAGGACGCTACTCAAAAGGTGACTTTGAGTCACCTTTTGAGTAACTAAGGTCAAACTTTACCAACCAATTTCATAAAGAACCTTAATACTCTAAGTAACGACAAAACCACACATTGACCTTGGGAACTAAAGTTCCCGGTACGAAAAAAATATGACAGAAGAAAACGAAGACAAATACGGAGAAGATTTTTTTGAGGAGAGTTTTGTGACGGTTGACGCCAAGCAAGACCCGCTACGCATTGACAAATTTGTCATGAACAAAATGGCGCGTGTATCTCGCAATAAGGTGCAAAATGCTATTCGTGCTGGTGCGATTACCGTCAATGGGAAGGAAGTAAAACCGAATTTTAAGGTAAAAGGTGGGCATGTCATTCGTCTAATTATGCCGCGTCCTTTAAATGAGGATGGCAAGACAAAAGGTGAAGATATTCCATTGGATATTATTTATGAAGATGAGGACGTTTTGGTGATAAATAAACCTGTTGGATTGGTGGTGCACCCTGGCGTGGGCAACTGGACAGGGACTTTGGTTAATGCCTTAGCTTATTATTACAAAGACAAAGAATTGCCTGTCATGGAAGGAAATTCGGATGACCGCATCGGTTTGGTGCACCGCATTGACAAAAATACTTCGGGCATTATGGTGATTGGAAAAAATGATTTTGCGCTCACACATTTGGCAAAGCAATTTTTTGACCACAGCATTTATCGTCGCTATACTGCCCTCGTTTGGTCAGAACCAACGGAGGACGAAGGAACGATAACCGCCAATGTCGGTCGTCATCCTAAAAATCGGATTAAACAAACCGTTTTCCCAGACGGTGACGAAGGGAAACACGCCGTGACTCACTGGAAAGTCTTAGAGCGTTTATACTATGTCAGCCTATTAGAATGCCGCTTAGAGACAGGTCGTACCCACCAAATCCGCGTCCACATGGCACATCGAGGTAATCCTCTTTTCAATGATGAAAAGTACGGCGGTGACACTATTCGCAAAGGAACTATTTATAGCAAATATAGTGCTTATGTCAATAATTGCTTTGCTAAAATGCCACGTCATGCCTTGCATGCACACGCCTTAGGTTTCGTGCATCCACGCACAGGAGAAGAAATGCGATTTGAAGCTCCCCTACCTGATGATTTTGAGTCGGTATTGGCTGCTTGGCGCAATTATGTGTCTGACAGACGGGCGAAGAAAGCGCTAGACTAAAGGGTTGTGGGTTGTGAGTTGTGAGTTGTGAGTTGTGAGTTTGCCATGTTAACGAGTGCACTCGCAACCCATAACTCACAACACAAAACCCTCAACTCCAGACTCTTTTCGTCCGACAAACGCCTTTTACTCCATTCCCTTTTCTTCCTTTTCTCAAACTTCCTTATCTTACACTTTTCTCTAAACAAGACCAGTTTTAAATCATTGATAATGAACAGATTGTACATTACAAAAGTAGCGAGCACAATCCTACTTAGCTTTTCCATATTTGCCTTATCTGCGCAAATTTCCTTTACCAATCAAGCCGCACTTTTTGCCAATCAAGATTTTCACAGTGGTGTCCCTATGGGAGTTTGTGATATGAATAATGACGGTTTGGATGATATGATTCGTCTGGACAATCGGGATGATTTATATATTGAGTTTCAGGAGGCTGACGGGAGTTTCACCTCTGTTTTTTTGGATGATTATGGGGATAATGATACTTGGATGGTAACAGCAGCAGATGTGAATAATGATGGGTTTAATGACCTTATGACAGGTGGTCGATATGACGGAGTAAAATGCTATACGCGATTGCCCGACGGAACCTATGAAAAGGTAACTATGCCTGGTGATGCGATATTTTCACAAGCGGCAAACTTTGCTGATATAAACAATGACGGCGCGGTTGATATGTTTGTTTGCCATGATGATAATACGAGTCGTATTTGGCAAAATATGGGTGACGGAACTTATGAAATGGGCGATGATTTGATTGATTTGGCGATATATAGCGGAAATGACAACTCTGGTAATTATGGTTCGGTTTGGACGGATTTTGATAATGACGGAGACTTGGATTTGTATATTGCTAAATGTCGTCAGGGTGTAAATTCTTCTACTGACCCACGACGCATCAATCAACTTTGGGTCAATGACGGCGCGAATAATTACTCAGAAGCTGCGGAAGATTATGGTCTAAAAATCGGTGCACAAAGCTGGACGGCAGATTTTGGAGATTATGATAATGATGGCGATTTTGATTGTTTTATCACTAATCATGATGCCATTTCTCAAGTCTTAGAAAACGACGGAATGGGGCATTTTACGGATGTAACAGCAAGTTCTGGTGTTAATGTAGGCGGATTACCAATACAGGGAATGTTCCATGATTTTGATAATGATGGTTATTTAGACATCGCGGTAGTAGGCACGGAGGAGTACATGTATAAAGGAAATGGCGACGGAACTTTCGAGCTTTTAGCAGGTGCATTTCCTTCTACTTCTGACATGGAAAGTTACGCAATTGGTGATTTGAATAATGATGGTTTCTTGGATATTTTGGGTGGTTACGCCCAGGTATTTAATAACCCAACAAACATTGACGATGCTCTATGGATAAATGAAGGCAATGACCATAACTGGCTAAAAATCAAACCAACTGGAACAATTAGTAATGCATCAGGAATTGGGGCACGCATAGAAATAACAGGAGATTTCGGTACACAAATTCGTGAAATTCGTGCAGGTGAAAGTTATGGTATTACTAATTCTTTAAAAGCACATTTTGGTTTAGGTACATTCTCTAGTGTATCGCAAGTAGTCATAAAATGGCCTTCTGGTTTAATTTCAATTGTAGAAAATCCAGAAATTAATCAGACTTTAGAAATAATAGAAGACGGTTGTATCGCTACAACTCCTGTTATTGAGGTAAATGGGGCTACTATTTTGTGTCCTAATGATGAAGAACCATTAGTATTGACAGCACCAGAATCAGCAGCGTATATGTGGTCAAATGGAGAAATAACTCAATCTATCGAAGTATCAGAAGCTGGGAGTTACAGTGTAATTATTACTGATACCGAAGACTGTTTTGCTGTATCTGAGAATATTATTGTAACAGAAAATCCTGGAACTGTTCCTACTATCGAACTAAGTTCACCTAATGGATTTTGTAACGGTGGTTCTGTCATTCTAACAGCATCTGAAGCTGAGAGTTATTTATGGTCAGACGGTTCGACAACTCAAAGTATCGAAGCTGCTGAAGACGGGGAATATACAGTGACTACTCCTGGTTTTTGCCAGTCATTTACCTCCGAAATTTATAATTTAGAACTTAATATTTACATAGCAGGAGAGCCTTTTGCTGAAGATGTGACTATTTTTGGACCAGGAACAGCCACTTTGACGGCAGATGGTGAATTACCTGTTTGGTACGATGATCCTTTTGTTGATATTCCATTATTTACAGGAAGTACTTTTGTGACTCCTTTTTTGAATGAGACGACAACATTCTATGTCGCAAATTATGAAAATTTCTCTAATGGTAGCGCTAGTGTTGGTATGGAAAACCACTCTGGAAATAGCATGTATGGTGGTAATCAATTCAATGGAGGTATCGTTTTCGATGCTTTTTCACCTTTTATTTTAAAATCTGTCAGAGTGTATACAGATACTCCTGGTGAGCGTACGATTGAAGTCCGTGACGCCAATGAAAATGTACTAAGTTCAGTTGTGGTAAATATTCCTATCGGAGAACATATAATTGATTTAAATTTAGAAGTTCCTATTGGTGATAATTTAGTTTTAGGAACAAATACGGAAGTAAATAATGACAATTTTGGCTTCAATAGTGCCCGTCTACAACGTAATAATTCAAATACAAACTACCCTTATGTGGTAGATGATGTTGTTTCATTGAATGCTTCTACATTTGGAGAAGACTGGTTTTACTACTTTTATGATTGGCAAATTGAGTTATCTCCTATTCAATGTTTGAGTGAAAGAGTTGAAGTAACCGTAAATGTTGAACCTTCTTCTATTTTTAGTTTTGAGGCTTCTAATACTTTAAAATTATCTCCGAATCCTACTCAAGGTCTTGTTTACTTTGAATTGCCAACAGGTCTTAATGTGGAAGGAACTGCTCAAGTATTTGATATTACTGGTAAAAAAATTATCAGTCAAAAATTGACAGGAGAAAACTTGCAAACTCTTGATTTACAAATGTATGCCAAGGGTACTTACTTTATCAAACTTATATCTGGGTCAGATACTTATGTAGGGAAAGTTGTGTTGCAATAGTTTTTCATTTGAGTAAGTAATAGGCTCTTTATGATTTTGGTTGGTAAATCACAGAAAACTACTCAAAAGGTGACTCAAAGTCACCTTTTGAGTAACTCCAGATAACTAATATCGCACTCTACCAACCGATTTCATAAAGAACCAAGTAAAAGGACTTTGACTTTTGGGTTAAAGTCCTTTTTTGTTTGTTCTTGGAGTCCTTGCACTTATGTACAAGGCTAAAGGTTGCCGTGCTGGTGGCACTTCTTAGAATTTGAAAGAAAAAGTATTGCTCATATTTCAAATATGACTTATTAAAACTTACTTTTGGTTTTCAAAACGAATTAACTACCTACAAAATGAAAAATCTATTTTTCGGCATTCTGTCTTGCCTTCTTTTTATTGCATGTGATACAACTGCGCCGCGTCCACCAGCCATTCCTATGGATTTGAGCGAAGCTAATCTACTTCCTTTGCCTGTTTCTATGTCAGTTGATAGCAGTTCTTTTGCTATGGATAGTTTGACGAGTATAATTTTAGAGGGCGATGAAGCGGCTTTGATGCCAGTTGCTAAATATTTGCAATCTACATTATCCCCAGCCACTGGATTTAATTTTGCAGTAAAAAAGAAGGAAGAAGCGCGTGCTTATGGCAATATTATTCTTTCCTTGAATAGCAAAAATGATGCTCTCGGTCAAGAAGGCTATGACATGAATATCAGTGAAGATGTGCTCCAGATTTCAGGAAATGCGCCTGCTGGTATCTTTTACGGCATTCAAACTTTACGACAATTAATGCCGCTTGATATTGAAAGAGATACAAAACAAGACCTCCCATGGCTAGTCGGAACAGGTACGATACAAGACTTTCCGAGCTATGAATGGCGCGGCGCGATGTTGGATGTTTCTCGTCACTTTTTTGAAGTGGCAGAGGTAAAAAAAGTCATTGATTACATGGCGGCTTACAAAATGAATCGCTTTCATATTCACTTGACGGATGACCAAGGTTGGCGGATTGAGATTAAGTCTTGGCCAAATCTAACGGTGCATGGTGCTAAAACCGAAGTGGGCGGTGGTGTAGGCGGATTTTTCACGCAAGAACAGTACAGCGAAATCATCCAATACGCAGCAGATAGATTTATTACAGTCATTCCTGAAATCGATATGCCAGGGCATGTAAATGCAGCATTGTCTTCCTACCCTGTTTTGAATTGCAATGGCAAAGCACCTAAAATGCGCACAGATATGCGCGTGGGTTATAGCAGTTTATGTATTGATAAAGATACAACTTATGCTTTTATTCGCGATGTCATTGGCGAAGTGGCGGCTTTGACTCCTGGCAAATATTTTCACATCGGAGGAGATGAAGCGGATGCGACAAAAGATGAAGATTACATTAAATTCATCGAAAAAGTTCAAAAAATCGTAGCCGCTAATGGCAAAACGATGATGGGCTGGGACGATATTACAGCTGCTAATCTCGATGCAGGAACTATAGCACAGCACTGGCGCAAAGAACCAAATGCGCGTAAAGCCAAAGCGCAAAATCTCAAAATCGTCATGTCTCCAGCGAGTAAAGCCTATTTGGATATGAAGTACGATAGCACTTCAAAGCATGGTTTACGTTGGGCGGGTGTCATACCTGTTGATACAGGTTATATCTGGAGTCCTGCGACCTTGATTGATGGTATTGATAAGGAAGATATTTTGGGTATCGAAGCGCCTTTATGGGCAGAAACGATTGCAAATTTGGATGAAGCAGAATATTTACTTTTCCCACGTCTGCCAGGTTATGCGGAGATGAATTGGACGCAAGACACGCTACGCAATTGGAATAATTATCGTGTTCGTTTGTCTAATGAAAAGGCGAAATGGGATATTTGGGGTGTAGATTATTTCCCTTCAGAAAAACTCATAAAAGACAAATGGAAAGATTAATCAGCATAAAAAATGGGATAAATGCCATCACGAGTGGCGTTGGAAAAGCAGCCTCTTGGCTCACAGGAGGCTTGGTTTTATTAGTATGCGGCGATGTTGTTTATCGCCGCATACTCAATGACTCTCACGCGTGGGTTGGAGAATTGGAGTGGCATTTTTTCGCCCTTATTTTCCTATTAGCCTCTGCTTATGCTTTGCAAAAAGACCGTCATGTGCGGGTAGATTTGTTTTATGCTAATTTTTCTGCGCGCGACAAGGCTTGGGTTAATTTGGTCGGTGGTATTCTCTTTTTAATTCCTTGGTGCATTCTGATAATATATGTTTCTGTTGGATTTGCGACACAGAGTTTTCAAGACATGGAAGGTTCGCCACAGCCAGATGGTTTACCTTACTTATGGATTATAAAATCAGCTATTCCTGCTTGCTTTATTTTATTGCTTTTGCAGGCGATAGCGGAGATCATTGATTCCATTTTAATTTTGAATGATTAATTTTGAATTTTGAATGTCGTAACAGTCATTTCCAAAATGCCTGTTACGTTTTCAGAGCAAAATATAAGTTTTATTTGCTTATCACTTAATAGATTAATCAGAGTAAAAATCAATATCCCACTTTCAAAAAGTAACAGGCACTTTGAAAGTGACTGTTACTAAAATTCAGTTGATGAGACGAAAAGCCTACCAACTTCCAACTAACAACGACCAACTAATTCAAACATGGAATTATTAGCCATCCTCCTCTTTTTCAGCATTTTCGTACTCATTTTATACGGCTATCCTGTGTCTTTGACTTTGGGAGGTATCTCTGTTATTTATGCGGTTTGTTTTCTTGACCCTATATCTTATACCGCATTGCCTTCTCGCATTATGGGTACAATGACGAATTATGTTTTACTTGCTGTGCCTCTCTTCATTTTCATGGGTATCATGCTCGAAAAGTCGAAACTCGCAGAGAATATGCTCGAAACCATGTCCATGCTTTTTGGTAAAATGCGGGGTGGTTTGGCAATTAGTGTCGTTATTGTTGGAGCTTTATTAGCAGCTTCTACAGGTATTGTTGGGGCGACGGTAGTGACTATGGGATTGATTAGTTTGCCGACGATGTTGAAACGTGGATATAAGCCCGAATTAGCAACGGGAACGATTGCGAGTTCGGGGACTTTGGGGCAGATAATTCCGCCTTCAGTGGTTTTAGTTTTGTTGGGTTCTGTTTTGAATGTATCAGTAGGTGATTTGTTTAAGGCGGCAATTATTCCAGGTGGTTTATTGGTGACGATGTATATTTTGTATATCATCGTTATTGCGAATGTGAAACCTGATTGGGCACCCGCTATTCCTGCGGATGAGATTGCTGATTTTAGAGAAGATAAATATTTTTGGAGAAAGATAATTGGAGCATTCTTACTACCTTTTGTGTTGATATTATCTGTTTTGGGTTCGATATTCGCGGGAATCGCTACACCGACAGAAGCGGCGGCGGTGGGTGCTTTAGGCGCAACTATTTTGACCATTTTCGCACCTTATTTTGTTCCTAATCAAAAAGAAAAATCTAATAAACTCAGTTGGGCAATGCTAAAGTCCGTCATGGAGGAAACAACGCATTTGACTTCTATGGTTTTCTTGATTTTGTTAGGAGCGACGACTTTTACTTTTGTGTTCCGCTCTATGAGCGGCGATACTTTTTTAGTGGATTTGATAAATGAATCTAATCTTT
>CAZQTE010000159.1:9071-11579 GCA_964595615.1 uncultured Saprospiraceae bacterium | reverse complement strand
TTGTGCTGTATGTTGTTGAAAACATACTATATTCTCTCAATGTCAATGAACTTTTCAAAACTAACATAACCTTATAATACAGGCTATTTAGTTTATTTTTTCTTTTGCTTATTTATGAAAAACAAAATGAACATTTTCACGTGTTTTTCTAAGCGGCTGCAAAGATACGACCTTATTTTTAATATTCAACTATTTTAAGAAAAATATTTAATTTATTTTTCCTTTAAATAATATTGATTTCAGATAAAATATCGCGTTTCTTCCAAAGCGGACGCAAATGTACAACGACTTTTAGTTAAGTAGGTAGTAAATCTTTATTTTTTTTAATATTTATTCCCAAACAAAACGGCACTCTCTACCTAATATTCCTAACAAAAGGGTATTTAGACAAATTAAAGCATTGAGGTACCATAAATTCCAAAGAATAATTTGTAGATTTGCTTAGTATCACTCTTAAATTATTTTCCGATAATTATCCTTTTTTATTATGCAAGGCATCATTTAAGCAAATAAGTGCATCATACTTCTACATGTACATAAAAATTAAAACGACTGTAATATTCTATACAATTAAGACAAAGCACTATTTTCTCACATCTAGACCATTTCGTCAATTATTATCCCTGAATAAAATCATTCGCTCTATAGAGGTGTGATAAATAAATTAAAAACCTATTCATACCACACCTTTTACTTATTAGCCTATATTATTTCACTCTTTGGACTCTCACCCTGCTAGCAAGATGTACATTACAAAATAAGTCGAACAGAATTTGATATGAACAACAATTTTACTCTCCGCTTAATAAAGACTTTTGCGTTTTTATTTATCTGTTATTTCGCTGTAGGTCAGTGTAATTACAATTTTCCTAATGGGCAAAGTACCGTCAATCTAACGCCTGGGGATTGTTCTCCTCAGATATTCGGTGGTTTCACTCCTGGGACGATGACATCCATCTGTGGTCTTAGTGATGCTACTTTTTATACTTTCTCATTCTGTGATCCTGGTGCTGGTGCAAATTTTGACTCTTTCCTCACTGTATATACAGATGGTGGAGGTAGTGTCATTATTTTCAATGATGATGCTTGTGGTTTGGACTCTGAAGTTTCATTTACTTATAATGGTCCAGAAGGTGGGTGTGTTGATGTTGTGATTGATGCCTTTCCTTGTAATGATACACCAGGAGGTACGGGGAACTTATCAATTTCTTGCTCAGAGCCTGGACCTAATGATTGTAGTGGCGCTGAGATTATTTGTAGTAGCGGAGGAGTTGCTTTTAATCCTAGTGGTCCTGGAGTTGACGATTTTGATAATCCTAATAATGATGCAGGCTGTTTGAGTACTGATGAAAATCAATCTGCTTGGTATTATTTTGAGATAGATGAAGATGCCCCAGCAAATACAGTTTTAGAGTTTACGATTACACCTGATGGAGGCAATGGTGAAGATTATGACTTTGCAGTATATGGTCCAGATGTTCCTTGCGATAATTTAGGGAACCCTCTTCGTTGTTCTTATGCTGCTGGAGGCTGTGCTTTTTGTCCTGATACTGGACTTGGACAAGGACAAACCGACCAAAGCGAAAATGCAGGAGGAAATGGTTATGTCGCTCCTATCACGGTACAACCAGGGCAGGGGTTTTATCTATTAGTGGATAACTTTTTAGGAAATTCAACAGGTTTTAATCTTAATTGGAGTGGTTCTGCTGCACCTTGGTTAAATTGTAATCCTGATTGTGAAATTGAAGTAAGTGCAGATACCGATGGTTCCTATTGTGCAGGTGATGTAGTTAATATTTCGGGAACAGTGATTACTTCTAATGGGGGAGAGACTGTTCAATGGTCTGCAAGTCCAGCTATTGCTATTACATATTTGAGTAGTAGTAATAATCCAAACCCAACGGTGACTATTCCTGATGATGCTACAGGTACTATTACATATACATTTACAGCGACAGAAGATGGTTGTGATGATTCTGATGATGTCGTTATTACGATCCTCCCTCCTCCCCCTACCAGTCCTGGGACATTAGAAGAATGTGCGGACGCAGATGGCAATGGGACTTTTGATTTAACAAGTTTAGATGCGACTGTTGGAAGTGGTAATACAGTCACTTGGTATGACAATCCTACAGGTACACCTCCTGCCATTTCAAATCCAGCAGCTTACGTTAGTATGGGAGGAACAGTTTATGCTGTTGTTGAATCAGCTGCTGGTTGTGAAAGTTCGCCACAAGAAGTTACTTTAACTTTAGATACTCCTGATTGTGATGATGGTTGTCAATATACTGACGACTCGGTTGATGCTGACTGTAATTGTGTCAATACGCCGATGCCTCCAACATGTGACGATAATGATTGCAACACGATGGATGCTTATAATGAGGCGATTTGTGATTGTGAATTCACTCCTATCCCTCCACCTGATTGTGATGATAATGATTGTAATACAGATGACTCATACGATGCTACTACCTGCATGTGTGTAAACACACCTGTTACCCCTCC
>CAZQTE010000159.1:0-8971 GCA_964595615.1 uncultured Saprospiraceae bacterium | reverse complement strand
CAATCCCGCCGCCCGATTGTGATGATAATGATTGTAATACGGATGATACATATAACACTACTACTTGTATGTGTGAGAATACACCGATTACACCGCCTGATTGTGATGATAACGATTGTACAACGGATGACTCGTACGACGCGGCTACTTGTATGTGTGTAAACACACCAATCCCGCCGCCCGATTGTGATGATAATGATTGTAATACGGATGATACATATAATACTACTACTTGTATGTGCGAGAATACACCGATTACACCGCCTGATTGTGATGACAACGATTGCTCAACGGATGATTCGTATGACGCGGCTACCTGTATGTGTGTAAATACACCAATCCCGCCGCCTGATTGTGATGACAACGATTGTACAACAGATGATTCGTATGACGTAACTACTTGTATGTGTGTAAATACACCAATCCCACCTCCTGATTGTGATGATAATGATTGTAATACGGATGATACATATAATACTACAACTTGCGTCTGTGAGAATACGCCAATTCCACCGCCAAATTGTGATGACAATGATTGTACAACCGATGATTCGTACGACGCAGCCACTTGTATGTGTGTCAATACACCAATCCCGCCGCCTGATTGTGATGATAATGATTGTAATACTTTAGACACATATAATACTACTACTTGCGTGTGTGAGAATACGCCAATTCCACCGCCAAATTGTGACGACAACGATTGTACAACGGATGATTCGTACGACGCAGCCATTTGTATGTGTGTCAATACGCCAATTCCACCACCCGATTGTGATGATAACGATTGCACAACGGATGATACATATAATACTACTACTTGCGTCTGTGAAAACACCCCGATTCCTCCGCCAAGTTGTGATGACAACGATTGTAATACTTTAGACACATATAATACTACAACTTGTATGTGCGAGAATACGCCAATCCCTCCACCAAATTGTGATGACGGTTGTGCTTTGACGACAGATACATATAACTCTGCAACTTGTATGTGTGAAAATACGCCTCCCAATCCTGACGATGGTTGTGTTCTAACTATGGATTCTTACGATGCGGCAAACTGTATGATTATTAACACTCCACCAAATCCAGATGACGGTTGTGCATTAACAAACGACTCTTTCGATGCTGCCAATTGTGTGATAATTAATACACCTCCAGATCCAGATGACGGTTGCCCTTTAACAAATGATTCTTTTGATGCTGCTAACTGTGTGATTGTTAATACACCTCTTGATTGTGATGACGGTTGTGCCTTGACTACTGATACTTTCGATGAAGCAAATTGTCAATGTGTTAACACACCACCAGACCCTGATGATGCTTGTCCTTTGACCGACGATGTTTATGATGCAGCTAATTGTATCATAATTAATACACCTCCGAATCCTGATGATGGCTGTCCTTTGACAACTGATATATTTGATGGTGTTAATTGCCAAATTATCAATACCCCTCCAGATTGTGACGATGGTTGTAATTTAACTACAGATATGTGGGATGGTGTTAATTGTCAATGTGTTAATACGCCTCCAGATCCTGATGATGGTTGTCCTTTGACAGACGATGTTTATGACGCAGCTAACTGTGTCATAATTAATACACCTCCGAATCCTGATGACGGTTGTCCTTTAACAGCTGATAGTTGGGATCCTGTGAATTGTGCGATTGTTAATATTCCTCCGAGTTGTAATGATGGTTGTCAATACACGACAGACACATTTAATGATGTAACTTGTATGTGTGAGAATGTCCTAGTTGTACCAGATTGTGATGACAACGATTGTGCGACTACAGATTCTTACGACGAACCAAATTGTCAATGTTTGAATGTACCAATTTTACCTCCAGAGGTAATGGACACATCTATCGACTTATGTGAAGAGAGTAATTCAATGGCTACTTTTGATTTAACAACAGTAGAAGCATTCATTAGCAATAATTCAGGTACGGAAATACTCTGGGTAGACCAAGCTGGTGATGTCATTCTTAGTCCAAGTAGTTACTTTACAACGACAACAACTGTTAGTGCTTTTGTTTTTGATAATCAAAGTCCAGCCTGTCAAAGTACAGCAGCAGCAGTTGACTTAACGGTAACGCCTGCTCCTAATTCAGGAGACCCCTTACCTCCTAGTACATACTGTAACAACCAATCTACTCCTATCAATCTTAGCCTATTATTAAATAGTGAGCAAGGAGGAGGAGTTTGGACAGAAACCAGTGTAAGTCCTACTCCAGGCAATGCCTTCAATGCAAATGCGGGAACAGTTACGCCAAGTGGTATCCCTCCAGGAACTTATATATTCACTTATACTATTCCAGCAGTAGGGCTTTGTCCAAGTCAGTCATCTGAGGTGACGATAATGATAGAAGCTAATCCTGTTGTTGTCTTAAATACATTTAGTTTAACGACTTGTAATACTCCTGCGGAAGGTTCGGTTTTAGATTTACAAGGAACTATTATTTTTGGAGACTTGACAGGGAGTTGGTCTGATTTGAGTGGGACGGGAGTTGACTTATCTGACCCGACTAGTGTTGATTTTGACGGAGTTGCTCCAGGTTTTTATCTTTTTGCATACACAACAGCAGCAGCAGTTTCTCCATGTGAAAATGATAATTATACCTTGAATATTTTTGTGGAAGATTGTGGTTGTCCTTCTGTTGCAACTTCACCAGCTCAAGGTGTTTGTAATGACAATGGAATGGTTGACTTGTCAAGTTTAGAAATTACTTCAGAAGCAGGTTCTTGGACAATTACATCAAGTCCAGCTGGCGCAAATCCTGCTACTTTAACAGGTGATAATTTCAATGCGAGTGGAGCTGATGCAGGAGATTATGAAGTGACTTTCACTTTAGAAACTTTCCCTGGCGCAGCTTGCCCTGAGAGTTCTTCTCAAATTATAACCGTTAGTGCTGTTCCTCAACCAAATAATCCTGGCGACCAAGAAGAGTGTGACTCTTATATTTTGCCTGTGATTACAGGAACGGATTTGAGTGGAAACGAAACTTACTTTACAGGAACAGGCGGAACTGGCGCGATGTATACAGCAGGTGATGAAATTGATTTCACGACAACAATGTATATTCTCGATGATAATGGTAGTTGTTCGGGTGAGGTTTCTTTCAATATCACAATAAATGACACACCAGAATTAAATAGTCCAGACGACCAAAATGTCTGTGGTGAATATACTCTTCCAGAAATAACGGGAACAAACCTAAGCGGAAACGAAGGATATTATTCTCAAACTGGAGGAATGGGAACATCATTTAGTCCAGGTGATGCCATTACGACAAGTACACAAATTTTCATTTATGATGCAAATGGTGCTTGTTCTCACGAAGTATCTTTCATGGTAACTGTTGAGTTGACACCAGTATTAGATGACCCTGGCGCACAAACGAGCTGTGGTAATTTCATATTACCAGAGATAACAGGAACAAACTTAACTGGATCAGTTGGCTATTATAGCGAGCCTGGTGGAATGGGAACTAACTATCCTGAGGGAAGCGAAATTTCTACCAACAGCACCATTTATATATACGCTGCAAATGGAACATGTGATGACGAAGTTATTTTCACGGTAGTACTTACAACTGCACCAGATGCAGGAACAGCAGAACCAGCATTAATCGTTTGTAATGACCAAACAGATGCTATTTTCTTGGAGACTTTAATCACAGGAGAAGACCCTGGCGGAACTTGGACTGAAACTTCTGCCACAGGTTCAACGGGTGGTGCATTCAATCCTGCCAGCGGAACATTCAATCCGAATAATCAAACCGCAGGAGATTACGAATTTACTTATGCATTTAGTGGCGGTAATTGTCCTCCTGCTTCATCGGTGGTGACAGTTTCTATTTCAGCTCCTCCAAGTGCAGAATTTAGTGCATTAGTCACCAATACTTGTAATGTATCAGCAGCAGGTTCTGTTGTTGATTTGACAGCATTATTAATTGGTGGTGATACGAGTGGAATTTGGACAGATAATACGGGCGTAGTTGTTTCTGACCCAACATCTATTGATTTTGACGGGCAAGCAGAAGGCACTTACGATTATCAATACACAACAAATAGTGCCGTTGCACCTTGTAACGACCAAACTTATGATATTGAAGTTGTGGTAGAAGATTGTTCTTGTCCAAGTGTAGCGACTATTCCACCAAATGGAGATTTATGTCAAGACAATGATGTTTTAGATTTAACAACTTTATTGTTGACTTCTGAGCCTGGAAACTGGACAATTACAATGACACCTCCAGGCGGAAATCCAGCAGTCATGCAAGGCAATAATTTCAATGCTTCTGGTGCAGACGCGGGAGTATATGAAGTGACTTTCACACTTGCAGTCGTTCCTCCTCCTGGTTGTCCAGACAATAGTAGCCAAATGATTACGGTCAGTGCGTTGCCACAGATTGACAATCCGGGTACTTTAGTTGGCTGTGAGGAAGTCCAACTTCCTGCGATTACAGGAACAGATTTAGCAACAGCGGTTTACTTTGCAGAATCAGGAGGCACAGGTGCTTCCTTTAATGCGGGGGATGCAATTACAGAGAATACAACACTATTTATTTTAGCAACAAATGGCGCTTGTACAAGTGAAATTTCATTCAATATTAACATCAATCAACCGCCTAATCCAGGTACTCCTAGCCCACCAGCGGCGGTTTGTAATGATGATAATACTTCCACAAATTTAGCAGACTTATTAGTTGACGAATCTATTGGAGGGACATGGACAGAAACTTCTGGAACAGCATCAACTGGCGCAGCATTTAATGCAGCAGCAGGTACTTTCAATCCAGAAATGCAAGTTGCTGGAACTTATGAGTTTACTTATACGGTTCCAGGCGATGCGCCTTGTAACGAGGCATCAGCAACAGTTTCTGTAAATGTAGCAGCTGCTCCATTTACAACATTCTCCGCGACGACGGTAAATGTTTGTAATGTTGCGGCGCAAGGTTCGAGCGTTGATTTGACGGCTTTAATAAGTGGCGGAGATACAAGTGGAACTTGGACAGATAATATGGGCACAACGGTAGGGACTCCTAACAATTTAGATTTTGACGGAGCGACTCCAGGTAGTTTGACATATACTTATACGACAGCAAGCGCAGTTTCACCTTGTGTAAATGTGAGCTATGATATTGAAGTAGTTATTGAAGATTGTGCTTGTCCATCTGTAGCAACTTCTGCACCAGCAGATTTATGTAATGATGCAGGAATGTTGGATTTGACAAGTTTAGAAATTACTTCGGAGGAAGGAACTTGGTCGATTACCAATACGCCAGCAGGCGCAAATCCAGCAACAATTACAGGTACAACTTTCAATGCAACGAATGCAGATGCAGGAGTTTATGAGTTGACATTTACATTGAATGTTACACCAACGCCTGATTGTCCACCTTCCAGTACACAAAACATTACGATTAGTGATTTGCCAGATGCAGGAACAGGAAGTGCAACAGAGTCTTGTGATACGAATGAAAGTTTGATTGATTTGACGGACTTCCTCGCTGGTAGTGATACGGGCGGAACTTGGTCGGTTAATGCACTCTCTGATGCGCCAAATGCAGGTGCTTTTGATGCAACTAATGCCACTTTAAATCCATTGACGCATCCAACAGGAGTTTACATTTTTGACTACACAGTCAACGGAATCGCTCCTTGTCCAAATGCATCAACAAGCGTGACGGTAACGATTAATCCATGTGAATGTCCTTCTTTGGAATTAGGCCTAGCTGATCCACTTTGTAATGATAGTGGCATGACGAATTTAGCAGCATTACAGATTACGGATGAAGCTGGAACTTGGTCGATTACTAATAGTCCAGCAGGCGCAAATCCAGCAACGATTACAGGTACAACTTTTGATGCAAGTGGTGCGGATGCAGGTATTTATGAATTAACATTCACGATTACAGCTACGCCACCAGACGGGTGTCCGACAACGAATAGTTTAGAAATTACAGTAAATACGCCTCCAAATGCAGGTTCGGGCGGAACAGTTTCGCAATGTAATGAAGACGGCGTTATTGATTTGGCAGCTTTATTAACAGGAAATGATACAGGAGGAACTTGGACATTAAATGCAAGTTCTACAATACCAACTGCAGGTGCATTTAGTGAAACTGCTGCCAGTTTTGACCCAACAGATAATGAAGTCGGAACTTACATTTTTGATTATACTGTCAGTGGAGTCACACCTTGTCCAAGTACAATGACAAGTGTTACGGTAAATATCGTTTCCTGTGATTGTCCTTCGGTAGAATTAGGTACTGCAATGCCAATTTGTAACGACGGAGGAATGATTGATTTGTCCACATTACAAGTGACAACAGAAATAGGAACTTGGTCAATTACAAATACACCTGTAGGCGCAAATCCAGCGACTTTAACAGGAAATAACTTTGACGCAACAAATGCGGACGCAGGCGTTTACGAATTGACTTTCTCTTTGAGTGCGACACCTCCAGCAGGTTGTCCTAATTCAAATGCGATTAATATCGAAGTCAATGCGCTACCAAATGCAGGTATGGGCAGCAGCACAAGTATTTGTGAAGGCGACGATGTTGTGACTTTAAATGATTTATTGACAGGAAATGACTCTGGCGGAACTTGGTCTTTAAACATAGGTTCTGATACGCCGAACATGGGCAGCTTTGATGCGACAACGGGTAGCTTTGACTTAACGGGTAATGCAGAAGGTACTTATACTTTCGATTACACTGTTGCAGGTCAAAATGACTGTCCTAATGCCACAACGAGTGTTACAGTGAATATTATTCCTTGTGATTGTCCTTCGGTAGAATTAGGAATTGCTACTCCGCTTTGTAATGACGGTGGTTCGATTGACTTGACAAGTTTACAAATCACAACGGAAGCAGGAACTTGGTCTGTCACCAGCGGAAATACTTCAGTTTTATCTGGAAATACTTTTGATGCAACAGATGCAGAGGCTGGAGTTTATGAATTGACATTTACTTTAGATGTCACACCAGCACCAGATTGTCCGCCTGCAAATTCTATTAATATCACAGTTAATGAAGCACCAAATGCAGGCGCTGGTGGAGAGACTTCTATCTGTGAGGAAGACGGAATTGTTGATTTATCAAGTTTATTAGCTGATAATGATGCTGGTGGAATTTGGTCTTTAAGTACAATCTCTGATAGTCCAATAGCAGGTGCGTTTAATAGTGCAAATGGCACATTCGACCCACTTGGAAATACAAACGGTTCTTACGTCTTTGATTACATAGTGGACGGAATTTCTCCTTGTAATTCTGATGAGACAAGCGTACTGATAACTATTATTTCTTGTGATTGTCCTTCGGTAGAATTAGCTGATGCCAGTCCAATTTGTAATAATGAAAGCCTTGATTTATCAGCTTTACAAATTACAACAGAAGCAGGATCGTGGAGTATTTCTGACTTCCCAGTTGGCAGTATAGCAAATATTGTAGGAACAACATTTAATGCAAATGGAACGATAGCTGGTCTTTATTCTCTGCAATTCACATTAGATGAAACACCACCAGTTGGCTGTCCAAATAGCAATAGCATTCTTCTTGATGTTAGCTCTTCGGGAAATGCAGGAACAGCGGACGCGGATTATGTAGTTTGTAATAGCGTATCCGAAACCATTGACCTCTTTGGAGAACTCAATGGCGCGGATAATGGTGGAACATGGACAGAAACTTCTGTTACTCCTTCTTCGGGGAATGCATTCAACGCGGCAAATGGAACATTCAATATGACAGGACAAACGGACGGTACTTATACCTTCTTATACACTGTCGGAAATGCTACGGACATTTGTCCAATTGATACAGAAACGGTAACTATTCGCATCACGGAAACGCCAATCGCAGATGCAGGTGCCGACATGATGATTGATTGTAATATCACAATGGTCACATTGACTGGAACAAGTTCATCTGGAGATGATGTTGATTTTTCTTGGACGAATGAAAGCAGTCAAGAAATCGGTACGGATAGCGAGATAACCGTTGGAGAACCAGGCGACTTTATTCTAACGACAGGCGAAGGTGGCTGTGTGACAACGGACTCCGTAACTGTCACTGCTGACCAAACAGCACCAGATATTGATGCAGGTGACGATGTTACTTTAGATTGTGATGAAAGTACTTTTGTCATTGAAGCTATTGGCGATACAGGCGATGAGTTCACTTATGATTGGACGACAGATAATGGAGAGATTGAAAACCCAGATATTCTCAATCCAACGGTAACAGACGACGGTACTTATAATATTGTTGTGACGAATTCTATTAATGGCTGTACTTCAACTGACCAAATTGTGATTTCATACTTGAATGGTATCACGGGTATTGATATGCTATCACAAGAACCGCCATGTTACCAAGATGAAAGTGGTTATATTTTCGTGACAAACGTAGAAGGAGGCGAACAACCAATTAACTTCAATCTTAACAACGAGGACTTGGGCGAAACACAAGCATTTACGAGTCTTGGCGCAGGTAGTTATGAGTTGACATTGACGGATGCAAATGGCTGTACTTGGGATACTTTGATTGTTTTTGAAGAATTCAAGGAACTAGAATTGGATTTGGGTGAAAATCAATTTATTGAATTTGGTGATGCAGCAGTTGTAGAAAGTACGACCAATGCTAGTGTTATTGACACCATTATTTGGGAAGGACCAGATAGTCTAACAATTGAATGTCTGACCAGTGATTGTTTAGATGTAACAGCGAGTCCTACAGAAACAGTTACTTTACAAGCGACGATTATTGATGCCAATGGTTGTGAAACAACTTCCTTTGTGACAATTGTTGTACGCAAAGAAGACAACATCTTCGTTCCAAATATCTTCTCTCCAAACAATGACGGAGAAAATGAATTCTTCTATATTTTTGCTGACGAGAGCGTCTTAAAAATTAATGAATTCTTAGTCTTCGACCGTTGGGGTGAAATCGTACATGA
>CAZQTE010000158.1:8961-11657 GCA_964595615.1 uncultured Saprospiraceae bacterium | reverse complement strand
AATGACAATACCACAGATTGTACTTTAACTGTAACAGTTATCGACGAAATTAACCCGACGGTGACTTGTCCAGCAGACTTGACTGTTGATGTAGATGGGGCTTGTGAATTTAGCATTCCAGACTATACTCAAAACGCAAGTTGGGCAGACAATTGTACTGCACCAGCAGATATTACGGCAACACAAATGCCTTTAGCGGGAACTGTCTTAGACGGACATTTAACAAGCCAAACAATTACCATTACAGTCAATGACGGCAATGGCAATACAATGGATTGTGATTTCACTCTAAGTTTACAAGATGAAATAAATCCAACAGTGTCTTGTCCGCCGACGCAGACGATTGATGTGGATGATACTTGTGTATTACCACTTCCTGACTATACAGATGCAGTAATGACAGCAGATAATTGTACTGCTACAAACAATATTAGCTTAACGCAAGTGCCAGCAGCAGGAACACCTATTAGTGGCGACGGAACAAGCTACATTATAACGATTACAGCAAATGACGGAAATGGAAATACCGAAGATTGTTTGTTTATCGTGAACTTACAAGATTTGAACTCGCCAAGTATCACTTGTCCAGGCGACCAAATTATTCAGACGGATGCAAGTTGTAATGCGGTTTTACCAGATTATACAGGCTTGATTTCTTCAAGTAACAACTGTATGTCAGGAGGTGGCGTAGGCGGAACAGTGACTCAAAGTCCAGCGCCAGGTACTCCATACACAGGCGCAGGTACAGTTGTTCCTGTAACGATTACGGTGACGGATAGTAGCAATAATTCTTCTGATTGTACATTTGATGTGACTTTAGAAGATTCAATCGCACCAAGTTTGACTTGTCCTAATGACTTGACAGTTGATACCGATGCAGCCTGTGAGTTTATTATTCCTGATTACACAAGTGATGCGACGACGGCAGACAATTGTGCGACAACAATTACTTTGACTCAAAATCCTGCTGGGACGACACTAAGTGGAGATTTAACAACACAAACAATTGTTATCACGGCAGACGACGGAAATGGAAATACAACAACTTGTGATTTCATATTGACAATTGAAGACACAACAATGCCTTCGATTACTTGTCCTGCAAATGAAACTTTATTAGTGGATGCTGCTTGTGAATTAGAGATTGCAGATTACACAAATGCGGCTATAATTGGGGACAATTGTTCGATGCCAGCCGAAATCACGGTGACGCAAATGCCTGTGGCAACAACGGTTATTTCTGGTCATAATTTCACGCAGACGATTAGTTTGACTGCGGATGATGGCAATGGAAATACTGAGACTTGTACTTTCGATATTACATTGAATGACGCAATTTCACCAAGTATAACTTGTCCTGCGGATATTACTTTAGATTTGGATGCGGATTGTAATGCTTCTATTCCAGATTTTACGGCAGCAGCGACAACTGATAATTGTGCAACAACGATTGCAGTAACACAAATGCCACTGGCAAATGAAACTCTGACTGGTGACGATACGACAGAAACGGTTACATTGACCGCAGATGACGGCAACGGAAACACGACAACTTGTACCTTGACGGTAACAGTTAATGATGTAACAGAACCAAGCATCACTTGTCCAGCCAATAAAATTTTAACAACAGATGCAAACTGTGAAGTCAACATTCCAGACTATACTTCCGAGGCAATTGTAGCAGATAATTGTACAGCAGATATGGCGATTGTAGTTACACAAATGCCAGCAAGTGGAACGCTGAACGGACATTTGACGACACAAACAATTACTTTAACAGCAGACGACGGTAATGGAAATACGAATTCTTGTGACTTCACTTTAACGATTGAAGATACGACAATACCGAGTATCGTTTGTCCGACGGATAAAGTCGTTTTAACTGATGCAGATTGTAATGCAGTGCTATTGGATTACACTTCTGAAGCAACGACTGCTGATAACTGTACAACAGAAGCAGCGATTACTGTTACGCAAATGCCAATCGCAGGAACTGTTTTATCAGGTCAAACCTTTGTGCAAACAATTACTTTAACCGCAGACGATGGCAACGGAAATACAGAGACTTGTACTTTCACCGTAACGACGGACGATGAAATTGCACCGACAATTGTTTGTCCAGCCAATCAAGTTTTACCAACAGATGCTAATTGTGAAATCATTTTACCAGATTACACCTCAATTGCCATCACAGACGATAATTGTACTTTAATTGCTGATTTAACGGTTACTCAAAGTCCAGTAGCGAATACGGTTTTTGCAGGACATAATACAGTCGAAACTATCACTCTAACAGTCAATGACGGCAATGGCAACGAGACTTCTTGTGCCTTCGCAGTGACCTTAGACGATACGACAATGCCAACGGTTAATTGCCCAGCAATGCAGACTTTGGCAGTTGATGACTCTTGTTTATCTGACTTGCCAGACTACCGCGATTTAGTGACGACAATGGATAATTGTGCAGCGGATAATGAAATTACGCTAACTCAAAGTCCAATTGCAGGCACACAATACAGTGGCGACGGAATGACACATACCGTAACTATCACTGCCAATGACGGTAATGGAAATACACAAACTTGTGATTTCACAGTCATTTTGGAAGATACACAAGCACCAAATTTAACTTGTCCAGCTTATCAAGTTTTACAAACAGATGCAAACTGTGAAATCATCCTTCCTGACTTTACAGG